>JASKKX010000072.1 GCA_030153935.1 Verrucomicrobiota bacterium
ACCGGGGAAAAGCTCTATACAATGAGTTTGCCGGAATACGATGCCCTGCCGCACGATACAGAGTTCGTAAAATCCATCTATACCAACGCCGCGGCCGATTCGGTCTTTGTCTCCATTGTGCTTTCCGGGAGAGAGCGCAACAGTATCCACCGGCCCCAGCGCTGCCTGGTCGGGCAGGGGAATACGATTGTATCCACAAAATATATGAACATTCCGCTGGCGGGGCGCGGCCCGCTGAAGGTGGCGGTGCTGGAAACGGTTCGCAATTACCGCGGACAGGACGGGGAACGCAAGGCGTATCGCGGCTATTATGCCTATTGGTTTGTCGGCCACAGGCGCGAAACCGCCAGCCATTATACGCGGATGTTCTGGCTGGCCTGGGACCGGGTTGTTCACAGCGTGGCACATAAATGGGCCTACATTGCGGTCGCCGGGAAACGCGGGGATGATCCGGAAGTCTACCGGCGGGAAGTCACTGATTTTGTGCAGAAACTCTATCCGCATCTGCTTCTGGATTCGGCGGAAAAAGAAACGCCGACCGGCGCTTGACAATACGCCGCGCATGCACTTATCGTTCTCATCAGCACATGAATTGGAAATTTAACAGCTTGGAACTTCTTCTACTCGCCGGGGACACCCTGCGGGAGTTCTGCGCTTGTTGATTTAATCCTCCAACATCGATTCAGCCGAACCTCTCCGCAGCCCGGAGAGGTTTTTTTGTTTTCAGTATGGGGTTAAAAGGGAAAATACAGTAAAGGAAAGAATCATGAATATACCGAAATATAAGGCGCCCGAGCCGTTTCAGATGCCGGATCGACAATGGCCGGCACGTACGCTGACATCCAGTCCCTCCTGGTGCTCGGTGGATCTGCGCGACGGAAATCAGGCGCTGCCCAGCCCGATGGATCCGGACCAGAAGCTGGAATATTTCCAGCTGCTGTGCCGCATCGGCTTCAAAGAAATCGAAACAGGCTTCCCCTCCGCCAGTCAGGACGACTTCGATTTTTTCCGCCGGCTGATCGAAGAAAATCAGATTCCCGATGATGTCTTTATCATGGGACTGACTCAATGCCGTCCGCACCTGATCGAGCGCACGTTTGAGGCGTTCCAAGGGATTAAAAAAGGAATTGTGCATGCCTATATCGCCACCTCCGACCTGCACATGACGCAGGTCTTCGGCACCGGCCGGAAAGGGACTGTCAACGCCGCTGTTGAGGCGACCCGGCAGATTCGCAGTCTGGCCGATGCCATGCCGGAAAGCGACATCCGCTATGAATTCTCCCCCGAGGAATTCACAGATACCGATATGCCGTTCTGCGTGGAGCTGTGCAAAGCGATTTACGAGGCTTGGGGCAAAGCAACCCCCGAACGACCGTTGATTCTGAATCTGCCCGCCACCGTGGAGCGCCGCCCGCCGAATCATTATGCCGATATGATCGAATGGTTCTGCGGCAATTTTCCATACCGCGACAGCGTCAAAATTTCACTGCACGCCCACAACGATCAAGGCATGGCCGTGGCCGCCACCGAACTGGCGCTGCTGGCCGGCGGAGACCGGGTCGAAGGCACGCTGTTTGGACACGGAGAACGTACCGGCAATGTCGATCTGGTCACGGTGGCGAATAATCTGTTCTCACGCGGGATTGAAACCGGACTGGATTTCTCCCGTCTGAGTGACGTGGCGGCGACGGTTGAACGCCTGACCGGTATGCCGATTTACTATCGTCAGCCCTATGCCGGAGAATATGCCTTTACGGCCTTCTCCGGTTCCCATCAGGACGCGATCAATAAGGGCATGCATCGCCTGAAGGATGCGGCCAAAGCCTTTGGAATGAAATGGAAAGTGCCGTATCTGCACGTCGATCCCGCCGATCTGGGCCGCAGCTTTGAGCGTCTGATCCGCATCAACTCGCAATCCGGTAAAGGTGGCATCGCCTGGGTGCTGGAAGAGGACCACGGCGTTCGGGTGCCCAAAGCAATGCAGCCCGAATTGCGCGAAGAGGTGCAGGCCTACAGCGAAGAAGCGGGGCGTGAGATTTCTTCGGAAGAGGTTTATTCCATCTTCCGGAATAAATTTGTGAATCCGGAGGGTCCTTTCCGACTGGTGGGCTACTGGCCTCGGCCCGACAGCCGGGACCCGACGTTTATCCATGGCGAAGTCCGCATTTGCGTCAACGGCGAGGAAAAAACCGCCGTCGCCGACGGCAACGGGCCGATATCCGCTTTTGTGAATGCCGTCAGTCCCCTCGTCGATATCGATTTCAGTGTTGATGACTACCATGAACAGGCCGTCGGCAAAGGTGCCGACGCGCAGGCGCTGGCCTATGTGCCGCTGCAGCTGGCGGGAAACGGCGTCGTTTTCGGGGTCGGTGTCGACTCGAATATTGACCAGGCCGCGGTCCGTGCCATTATTGCCGGACTCAATCGTATTGCAGGAAAGAAATAAAAATGAATCGCCGGAAGTTCCTGAAGAAAATTCTGGGATGGATCAAAAAATATCCGCCTCCTGGATATGATGAATCTGACGGAGAGTTTCGGGTTTTCGCTGCACCGCGTGAATGGGCGTCATCCTGTTTTTGTGCATCCCGATGTTCCCGGGCGGGTCACCCTGCAGAATGTGCGGGGCAGGTTAAGCCATTACCAGATAAAACAGTTCCTTAGACCGGCAGAAAAATATAATCTGATTTTGGAGGACTGACATGAAAGATTATCATGCGAATGTATTCTGCAGCGAAGACGATGACGTTGAACCGGCCAAAGAGGCCTGGCTGACGGCTGCCCGCAGGACCGCCCGCTCAGGTCCTTCTCCCCGCTCCCGGCCTGTTATTTATCAGCTGTCTGCGGCATCTGCTGAGGATTAAGGAAGGATCTTATGAAAAAATTGGCAGTTCTCGGCCATCCGATTGGCCATACGCTTTCGCCCGCTATGCACAGTGCCTCGATTACAGCACTGGGACTTGGCAGTGAATATGAATACGGAAAACTCGATGTCCCGCCGGAACAGCTGATGGAGCGCCTCCGGCAGCTCCCCGACGAGGGCTATGCGGGCGTTAACCTCACGATCCCTCTTAAAGAGGTCGCTTTCCAGGGGTTGGAACAACTTGACGGCAGCGCGAAAACACTGGGTGCGGTCAATACCGTTGAATTCACGGAAAACGGAATGATCGGCCACAACACCGACGGCTTCGGTTTTCTTAAAGCGCTCGAAGAAGCGTTTGGCAAAACGGTCGAACAGGACCGCGTGTTTGTCCTCGGCTGCGGCGGTGCAGGCCGCGCCGCTGCATTGATGGCCGCGCTTGGCGGCGCGAAGTCGCTGACGCTGGCTGATGTGGATGCGACCCGGGTGGCCCACCTCACCGCCGAGATCCGGCGTGTTGCACCGCAGGTGGAAATTTTCCAATGTCTGGAAAAACAGACACAGGTCCGGTTCTGCCGCAAAGCGGATCTCGTCATTCAGGCCTCGCCGGTCGGGATGAAAAAAGAAGATCCTTCGCTGCTGCCGCCGGAGGCTTTTTGCGCAGGACAGCGCGCCTTCGATCTGATTTACATGTATCCCGAAACCGCCTTCCTCCGCACCGCCAAAGCTGCCGGAGCGCGGATTGCCAACGGACTCGGTATGCTGCTGCACCAGGGAGCCCGGTCGTTTAAAATCTGGACCGGCATCGATCCTGATATTGCGGCGATGCGCAGGGCATTGGAGAAGGCGGTATATTCATGACGGCGTTCTGGGCGATCTATTGGCTGGCACTGGTATTTATTCTCGGCCTTTGCCTCGGCAGCTTTCTCAACGTCTGCATCTGTCGGATTCCGCACGGGAAGTCGGTTGTCTGGCCCCCGTCGAGTTGTCCGAACTGCAATGCCCGCATCAAATGGTATGACAACATCCCCGTCCTGAGCTGGTTTCTGCTTGGGGCGAAGTGCCGAAACTGTAAATTGCCCATCTCGGTTGTTTATCCCGTGATCGAATTGCTCACCGGCTTTTTCTTCCTTACCCTTTGGCTCATTTACGGCTTTACCTGGTTTACTCCCATTTATCAACTCGCAGTCTTCGGGCTGCTTTTGGGGACGTTCATTGACCTCGAACATCTGATTCTTCCCGATTGTATCACAATCGGCGGGATGATCCTTTTCCCGATTCTCAGTGCGCTTTTCCCTCCGCTTCAGGAAGCGGAAACCTGGCGGAGCGGATTGACCGCCTCTCTGATCGGACTGGCCGTCGGCTTCGGGCTTTTCTGGACAATCCGCGAGCTGGGAACCGCCGCGCTTAAAAAGGAGGCCATGGGGCTGGGTGATGTCAAACTCATGGGGGCGCTCGGGGCGCTGCTCGGATGGCAGGCCGTCCTCTACATTACTTTTTTTTCCGCACTGATCGGCTCGGTGGCGGGCATCTCCCTGATCGCCCTGCACCGCAAAGGGGTCCGGAGTGAAATACCTTACGGTCCCTATATGGCTCTGGCCGCCTTTTCCTGGATTCTCGGCGGCTTCCGGCTGTGGGAGGTCTACCTTAATATAATGGGTTTCTGACCGCCGGCAGACAGAGACCTGCTGCCTGAGGGCGGGATTCGCTTTCGGGGCGGTGATCGCAAGCCCACTTCAAGGCAGGCGGACCGCAAGCCTCTTCCCGTTGTATTCCACGTTCATACCGGGACGGATTTTACGGCGCAGGCGGGTTTCGACTTCGCCGTCAACCGTGACCCGTCCCTCATCAATCACCGTCTTGGCCTCGCCCCCGGTACCGCAGAGCTTCGTCGCCTTGAGCAGTTTGAACAGCTCAATAAAATCACCGTCGATCATGAACTCAACCATGTTTCTCTCTCATTTCGCGGACGAGTTCGAAATCTTTATAGGAAGCGCGCCGACGGTGATAGAGCTGATCCATTTTCGTTTCCAGAGCTTCCCAGTCTTCCGACGAAGGTGGCGTATCGTAATCCCAGCGCTCCTCGTCCGACCGTTTGAACTGCCACTTCACTTTTCCGGCCTGGATGTGGATGCGCACCGTGCGCTTCACTCCACCCTCCAGCATTTCTTTCCATTCGATATCGCGTTTCATACAGCCGGAGCCTACTGGTAACCGCGCGCAAAGCAAACCGTTTTTCCAGACATTGGAAAAACGCTGCAGGCCGGATGACTGTGCCCGGTGCGGAACCGCTCAGTGTGCCTGCGGCATTTCGCCGGTGCTGCCGAAATACGTGTGCTCAAAATCATGGATCAGGTTACGCAGTTCGGCAACGTACCGGAGGTCCACCGTCTGTTTGCACTTCATCGCGGCCACCATCATTCCGTGCAGCTCTTTCAGCTCAGTTGTGTATTTGTCGGCCGGCTCCGAAGCTTTAATTCGCTGGGTCAGGAAATAGTACGTCACAATCTCCGTCAGCTTGTCGGCGTGTTCGTCCTTGTTGTTCACCCAGCGGACCATCTGGTTGCTGGTTTGCGGTGAATTCGTCGCGGCCGACAGCTTGATGATCTCGTTCATCGATTTTTCGATTGTCTTCACGTGTTCTTCGAGTTGCGCAATGCGTGCCTGGTCATCATAAATTCCGCACGGAATCTGGCAGTGCGCCCCGGCAACAGAGACCAGCAGAACCGTTGTCATCAACATGACAATGAACTTTTTCATGATTCCTCCTTACGGTTGGTTTGTTCACGAACTGGATTCAGCATAACCTTAATCCCGACTGAATCAATCGGTTTTTTCAATGACTGGAAACATTCAGCTTACAGCGGGATTTTGCGCAGCCGCAGGGCATTGCTGATCACCGAAACGGAACTGAGGCTCATGGCCGCCGCCGCAATCATCGGACTCAGCAGAATGCCGCAGAACGGGTAGAGAATGCCGGCGGCGATCGGGATGCCGAGGGTGTTGTAGATGAAGGCGAAGAAGAGGTTCTGCCGGATGTTGCGCATCACCGCCCGGCTCAGCTCTATAGCCTTTACAATGCCCTGCAGATCGCCTTTGACCAGTGTGACGCCGGCGCTTTCGATGGCCACATCCGTGCCGGTTCCCATGGCGATTCCGACGTGGGCCGCCGCGAGCGCGGGCGCGTCGTTGATGCCGTCGCCCGCCATGGCAACCGTCCGTCCGTCATCCCGCAGGTGTTTGATGTAGTCGTGCTTGTCTTCCGGTTTCACGCCGGCGCGCACTTCATCAATGCCGAGTTCCTCGGCGACGCTGCGGGCCGTCTGCTCCTGGTCGCCGGTGACCATATGAATTTTCAGCCCCAGCTCGTGCAGGGCGCGGATGGCGTCGGGCGTGCTTTTTTTGATCGGGTCGGCCACGGCCAGCAGGCCGGCGGCTTTTCCGTCCACGGCGGCGAAAATCACCGTTTTCCCTTTGCGCTGCAGTTCGCCGGCGCTGTCTTTGAGCTGATCAAGGCCGGTTACGTCGCGCTCTTCGAGAAAACCGGCCTTGCCGACCTGTACGGTTTTGCCGTCGACGACGGCGGAGACGCCGCCCCCGGTGACGGAATCGAAATCAGCCGCATTCGTCAGATCCAGATTCCGCTCCTTCGCGGCCTCGGTCAGCGCGGCGGCGAGGGGATGTTCACTGTTCTGTTCGACGGATGCGATGAGCCGGAGCAGTTCGTTTTCATCAAATCCCTCGACGGCGGTCCGGTCGGTGAGCGCCGGGCGGCCTTCGGTCAGCGTGCCGGTTTTATCGACCACCACGGTATCGATTTTTTCCATCACTTCGAGCACCTCGGCGTTTTTGATGATCACACCGCTTTTGGCGCCGCGCCCCACGCCGACCATGATCGACATCGGCGTGGCCAGCCCCAGCGCGCAGGGGCAGGCGATAATCAGCACGGCCACCGCATTGACGAGCGCGTGCGCCAGCTGCGGCTCCGGCCCGACCGAGGCCCAGATCAAGAACGTGATCACCGACACGCCGATGACCGTCGGCACAAAACGGGCGGCAAAAACGTCGGCGAGGCGCTGAATTGGCGCACGGCTCCGCTGGGCGTTGGCGACCATCTCAACGATCCGGGACAGAACCGTATCGCGTCCGACCCGGGTCGCCCGCATCAGGAATGAGCCGGTCTGGTTGACGGTTGCGCCGGTGACGGAATCGTCCGGGTTTTTTTCGACCGCCGCCGGTTCGCCGGTCAGCATGGACTCGTCGATGCGGCTTTTGCCTTCGGTGACGACCCCGTCGACGGGAACCTTCTCCCCGGGGCGGACGCGCAGAATATCGCCCTCCTCAACCTCGTCGAGCGGAATATCTTTTTCCTCGCCGTCGCGGACGACGCGCGCCAGTTTCGGAGCCAGCCCCATCAGCTCGCGGATGGCCGCGCCGGTGCGCTTGCGGGCGCGCAGCTCGAGCACCTGCCCGAGCAGAACGAGCACGATGATGACGGCCGAGGCTTCAAAGTAGAGCGATACTTCGCCGTCCGTGCGGAACGAGTCCGGGAAAATACCGGGAAAAAGTGCGGCAATCGCACTGTAGAGATACGCGGTGCCGGTGCCGACAGCGATCAGCGTGAACATGTTCAGGTTCCATGTGACCACCGACTTCCATCCGCGCTTAAAAAACGGCAGGCCCGCCCACAGCACGACCGGTGTGGCCAGAGCAAACTCGATCCATTTCGAGACGGTGGCGGGAATCAGCCGGCCAATCGGATCGCCGGGAATCATCCCGCCCATGGCGATAATGAAGACGGGCAGGGTGAGGACGAGTCCGATCCAGAAGCGGCGGCTCATATCGCGCAGCTCGGAATCGTCTTCTTCGGCGGGGACATCCTTCGGTTCGAGCGCCATGCCGCACTTCGGGCAGTCGCCCGGATGGTCCTGCTCCACTTCGGGGTGCATCGGGCAGGTATAGGTCGCGCCGGGAGGTGCCGGTTTTTTCTCCCCGCCGGTTTCGCCGTTCAGGAATTTTTTAAGACAGTGCTCCGAGCAGAAATAGACCGTCTTTCCGTCGGCTTCGGTTTTGTATTCGGTTGATTCATCAACTGTCATTCCGCAAATCGGATCTTTCGGCATGGCGTTATCTCCTGTTGCTGCTATCCGGGCCTGAACACCAAGCCTACAAATAACCACCCCTAAAGCAAACTGTTTTTGTAATGATTGGAACCGGCCGCGCCGGATTTCCTGGAGTTTTTCCATCGTAGGGGAACTTCCGAGGGGCTCCGAAGAGAAAGAGGTTTAACCGCAAAAGCTTGCCACGCTGTACGCGTGGAGAGCCTCCACCTTCGCATGACTACGGCAAATGCAAAGAAATGAACGTGCGAGCCGGCAATTCGACGGGTTGACAACCAGTAATTGGACGGTAATCACAAACTCTATCCGCGATTGCCGGCAGCGGCTTTGGAAGCCGCGTTGTCCGATATCCAGCAGGTCATCGCACAAGCTTCAACGTAAACGCGAATGGTTTTCGTATCGAAGTCCAGATCGCACAAAGCGCGATACGCCCCAATAAGGACGTCGTCAGCTGAGAGAAAATCCTCGCTCTTGCGGGCCGCACGAATCCGTTTTTTGACGGCATCGGTCAGTTCAAGCCCCGCATAAGGTTCATTTCTTCGGCGGTGGTGACAGAGGGGAGGTCGTGCAGCAGGGCAGGAATTTCCTTTCGGGTCTGCAGGTTGCCGCCAGTCAGACCGGCTGCTTTTTTCAGAAGGGTCTCGTCGATGTTCAGTGTCGTTTTCATGCCTATGAATGATGTATCAGTCAACTGGACATCCCGTCGGCTTTTCCAATCAGCACGAGTGGTTCCCCGGCACGCATTGGAAAAATCTTTACCGCCGCCATGTGCCCGAGTGAAACATTCAATGCAGCGCTGGCGGCAATGGAAGAGTTTTAACCACCCAAAAGCACAAACGGTGAAGCGTGACCTCCGGGCACGCTTACATGCGCATGGAGTTCGCGCTCCGCCAGCGTGTTTCCAACATCCCAAGGCATCAGTAAACCGGTGGAAAACGCGGATACGGGAGTCTTGCCTGAACTGAAAGAAGAGGTTAAAAAACGGGCTGACACTTTGGTGACACCTTTGGCGTTCGGTATAAAAAATGGAACTAAAAATAATAACGGATTGCTCTGGGATCAATTGGCAGACCATCGCTGAATCACTAAAAAAAGTTGGAATGGCTTACCATGAACCAGAAGTTCATAAAAGAGCTTTCGAGGCCAGTCATACCACTGTTTTTATTTATGATGAATCACAGTTGATCGGCTTTGGAAGAGCAATATCTGATGGTGAATATCAGGGCGCAATTTATGATGTTGCCGTTTTGCCAGAAGCCCAAGGAAGGGGAATTGGAAAAGTTATAATTCAAACCATATTAGGTCAACTTCCGAACTGTAATATCATTCTTTATGCAACTCCCGGAATGGAAGGCTTCTATAAAAAGCTTGGGTTTAGAGCGATGAAAACAGGAATGGCAATGTTCACAACCACACAAGCAATGGAAAAATTTACTGAATAATTTTACCGAACCATCCAGTTCAACGGACGGCAAAGATGCCTTTTTTGCTCCGAAACTTATCAGCGGTTTAACCCAAGTGACGGGCAGATCGTCTCTGTGGGACCGGGCCTGCATTACGGCGTTAGAATCGTGAAGCGCCCTAAGATCCGAACCCCATTTTCACTACAAAGGAGGCGGGGTGGGGCTCCGTGCCGATTTTTCCAAGGTTTGGAAAAAATTCTTCTGAGGGTTTGAGTCTTTCCGGGTGAACGTTTTTACACTACCTGATCCGCAGACATTTCCTGAAGTCCTTTAATGTCGCGCAGCGGCGGTGCGCCGAACAGGCGGCTGTATTCACGGCTGAACTGAGAGGGGCTTTCATAGCCGACCTGGAACCCGGCATTGGCTGCGTCTACCTGTCCTATGAGCAGCAGTCGCCTCGCTTCGCGCAGACGCAATTGTTTCTGGAACTGCAACGGACTCAGGGCTGTGGTCTGCCGGAAATGGTGATGAAACGTCGATACGCTCATCCCTGCGCGCCTGGCGAGATCTTCGATCCGCAACGGTTCCCTGAAGTTTTGCTTCAGCCACTCAACGGCCTTTGCAATCTGATGGCTTTGGCTTCCGGCAGTCGCCATCCGGCGAAGACGGGCGCCCTGATCGCCAATGAGCAGCCGATAGATAATCTCCCGCTGAATATTGGGGGCAAGAATCGGAATATCCTCTTCATTATCCAGCAGATCGACCAGCCTTCGGATGGCGTCCAGCAGCGGCGGCGTCATCTCTCCGACGGCCATGCCCCGCTCGGATTGCTGTGTGCGCGGCGAAGGAAGGTTGCTGTCTGCCATCATTTGCGCGACCTCACGCATATCCAGTTTCAACCGAAGGCCCATATACGGTTTTTCGGGACTCGCATCGACAATCTGAACCATGGTGGGCAGGTGAACGGCTGTAAGCAGATAGCGGTACGCATCATAGATATAGGTTTCTTTTCCCAGCATAACACGCTTGGCGCCCTGAACGACAACACAGATGCTGGGTTCATACATTCCGCGGATCGGCTCCGTCGGAGCCTCTCTCTTAAAGAGAGCCAGACCGGAAACAGCCGTCGTGCGTTTCTCACCATCTTCAGTTGATCGGGCAATCCCATTCAGAAGCCTCTTCAGTGCGGATTCGATGCCATTCCCGGATTTTTCATTGGTATTTTTCATCATTT
>JASKKX010000014.1 GCA_030153935.1 Verrucomicrobiota bacterium
AAATTCCGGATGTTCTGATTGGAATCGTTCCACAACTTCCGCGGTCTCTTCGCGCGTGAAGGTACAGACCGAAAAAATCAGCACACCGCCGGATTTCACGCACTGTGTCGCATTGTTGAGCATCCGCAGCTGTAAATTGCGTTTCTGCGCGGGATCACGGGGATCCGAACGCCATCTCGCATCAGGATTTCGACTCCAGGTACCCCACCCTGAACAAGGTGCATCGACGAGTACACCGTCGAAGACTTTACTGAACGGCGCGTCTTCAGCCAGATTGTGTATCTGTGTCCGAACGATTGGCAACCCGTCAGTGCGGGCTCTCTTTTTGCACTCCCGCAGGGCGTTTTCACGCACATCGGTCGCCAGCACCTTCCCTCCCGGTCCGATCAGATCCGCCAGATGGAGCGCTTTGCCTCCCGCGCCGGAGCAGGCGTCCCACCAATCGGAACCTTTTTCAGGGGAGGCAATGAGGGCAACGGTCTGCGAAGCAATATCCTGCACTTCGTATTGTCCGCGACTTCCCAGTGCGCCGAATGATGCGCCGCCCTCAACCGAAATCGAACCGGGAAGGTTCGGATGTTCTTTGAATCCAATGCCCGCCTCCGTAAGTGCCTGCTTAAATTCGTCAGAGCGCAGACGCAGCCAGGTCGGCGGACGCTGCTGAATGGTTTCATAAAACAACGCTTCGCAATCCGGCGGCAGTTCGACACTTTTCCAAAACTCTGGAAAAATAAGGGCCGGTTTTCCCGGCGTTTGAAAATCGGGAAACCACCCGGCAAGCACTGCGCATTTTTCGTCCACGGTTTTTCCGCCGAGTAAAGTCCAGTCAGAGCGAATGACTTTCTCCAGTGCCGGATGAATTTCTGTATGGTCGAGCAGCCAGCTCAGGCCGGCCGCCTCCAAAAATGTCAGGCCCGCTTTCTGTGTCCAGCCGAGCCACCGGAAAAAGGAAAAGAACGCTTCAGAAAGAAACCGGCGATCGCGCGAGCCGAGTTCACGCCGGTTCTTGAAGAACTGCGCCAGCACGCGATCGGCCGGATGCCCGCGGTCGAGAACCCGCGGAACCAGCGTTTCCAGTATTTCGCCCAGCAAAGCCGTTTGGCGATCGACAATTTTTTCGTTCAGTTTTTTCACAAGGTCCTTTGACGATTTTTATTTTTTCGAGTTAAAAGTCAGGCATAATTCTATCTTCTTCCGTTGACGGTGTAAAAACGGGAACGGAAATTATTTGGAACCACAAAAGGAACAGTATGGCCAAAGAACTCGGATTTGTGATGATTACGCCTCATTCGCTGCGCAAGTCGCGCACCGGCGGGATTATCGGGCGTTTCAGCCGGATTGAAGGGTTGGAATTTGTCGCCGCCCGCATGTTCGGTCCCAGTCAGGAGCTGGTTAATCGGTTTGCGGATCGGCTGCGGGATATGCCGGATGTTTCCCCTGACCGGCGTGATCTCCTCTCTGAATATGTCTTACGCGCATTCAGACCGGACCCCGACACCGGTCGACCGCATCGCGTTATGCTTCTGTTTTTTGAAGGCGAAGCGGCCATTCGTAAAATCTATGCTGCGGCCGGTGACTTTGACGATACCCAGGAATCCGCCGATACCATCCGAGGAACCTTTGGCGACTGCGTCCACGACCCGGATGGTAACATCATCTACTTCGAACCGGCTGTCCTGGTTGCGCCGACTCCCGCCGCTGTCAAAAGCACCTTATCGCTCTGGATGGAATATGCTGAGAGTGACGGCGGCATTATCAAAAACGCCCTCAGCCTGCCGGATGAAGAGGTCCAGCGCACCCTCGTGATCATCAAACCGGACAACTTCCGGTTCCCCAGTTCGCGCCCCGGCAATATCATTGACCTCTTTTCGCGTTCCGGCCTGCGCATCATCGGTGCGCAGGTACATCGCATGAGCATGGCTGAAGCGCTGGAGTTCTACGGTCCTGTCCGGAAAGTTCTGCGCGAAAAACTCTGTGGCCTCACCACCGAAAGAGCCTGCGCGGCGCTGGAAAAAGAGTTCGGTTTCCCGATGCCCGCCGAAGTGAAAGAAGCCCTGAACCGGACTCTCGGTCCGTATTATGGCGATCAGCAGTTCTATGAAATCATGAAATTTATGACTGGCCTGTGGCTCCCGGATGTCATGGCCGACGAAATGGAGAAAGACGGCGCGGTCCGCTGCCTCGTTCTCATCTATGCGGGGATCGATGCCGTCGATAAAATCCGCACCATTCTCGGCCCGACCGACCCGAGCAAAGCGCAGCCTGGCTCTGTGCGCAAAGAGTACGGAAGCGATATTATGGTCAATGCCGCGCATGCTTCCGACTCCCCGGAAAACGCCAGGCGTGAAATGGGCATTCTGCGGCCGGAGCGGAATCTTCTGAAAAAATGGTTTGATCAATACTACGGATAACCGGTGTAATGCGCGCCGGCTGAATCTGACGGTATGGAGAACGATTGTATGTGGAAAAATGTTGAGAGTGCACCTGCCGACGCCATCCTCGGGTTGACAGAGGCCTTTAAAAAAGATCCCCGCTTTGCCAAGGTCAACCTCGGGGTCGGCGTCTATAAAGATGAAGAAGGACACACGCCGATTCTCGCATCGGTTAAAGCCGCTGAAAAACGTCTGATTGACGAGGAAAATACCAAATCCTATCTGCCGATCACCGGCAATGAGGCCTACGGGCGGGAAGTCCAGAAACTGATCTTCGGAGCACCCTGCGATCGCGCGGTCACCGCCCACACCCCCGGCGGCACTGGGGCTCTGCGCGTTGCGGCGGAGATGCTCCGCACCTTCAGCAGCAAAACCTTCTGGGTCAGCAAGCCGACCTGGGCCAACCACACCAACATCTTTAAAGCCGCCGGACTGACTGTGAAAGAATACCCCTATTACAACCCGGCCTCCAAAAATCTCGACAGCGAAGGCTTCCTGTCCGCGCTCGAACAAATTCCGGCGAATGACTGCGTTCTGCTGCATGCCTGCTGCCATAACCCGAGCGGCGTGGATCTCTCCGCCGACCAGTGGAAGCAGGTTGCGCAGATCGCGGCAAAAAACGGATGGTCCGCGCTGGTGGACTTCGCCTATCAGGGCTTTGGCGAAAGCCTTGAAGCCGACCGCATCGGGGTGGAAGCATTTCTTGAATCCGGAATCGATTTCTTTATCGCCAGTTCCTTTTCCAAAAACTTCGGTCTCTACCGGGAACGCACTGGTGCGCTGACTGCCGTTGCTGCCTCACCTGCCGATGCCGAAACTGCCGCCAGCCATTTGAAAGCCACCGCACGGGTCATCTATTCCAATCCGCCTGCACACGGCGGAATGATCGTCACCACCGTCCTGCAGGACAGTAAGCTTTCCTCCCGTTGGAAAAATGAGCTCAACGGCATGCGCGACCGAATCGCCCAGGCACGTGCCGCACTGGCCGAAGGCCTCACGGCGCACGGCGTGCCGATGGACTGCTCCTTCATCACCCGGCAGAAAGGAATGTTCTCCTTCAGTGGACTGACTAAAGAGCAGGTTGCTTTTCTGCGCGAGGAAAAAGCCATCTACATCGTCGACTCAGGCCGCATCAACGTTGCCGGACTGACTCCGGGAAATCTAGGCTACGTCTGCGACGCTGTCGCCGAGGCCATGAATCGCTAAAGCGGGCAAGCTCCGGATTCGGGCAATGCGCTGAGTGAGCCTCTCTTCAACCGTGTGATCAATACAGGCGGGACGACGGGATCGCGTAACGCATCCGTCAGTGAGCAGCGTTTTTTTTGGTCAGATCCAAATCCCGCAGACCGTAATGAATGGCAGGCAAGGAACAGTTCAGCTTCAAGGTTTCCCGAATCTCTTTGAGAGTAATGTCTTTCTGCTGCTGGAGCGGGCTCTTAATCTGCCCGGAGCGCTGTGGATTATGGCCATGTGCTTTACCTTTTTCTCTATCACGTGCTCCAAAAAAAAGAAAATCAGGTGCTGTAAACAGTTCTTGAGATATGTGATACTGTATTTACTTTGATTTTAACGAACAGGTGAAATGTTATGTATGAAATCGGTTCCGGCACAGCCTGACGACATCTTCGGGTTAAGTTTGCACAGAGTCTGCGGTTTCCGGAGAGCGGTTTATTTTTTCACAGGGGAATGTGATCTGACTGTGATGAATTTTATCTAAAAACAGCCATTCAACAGGAGCGAAATCCCGATATGAAAGATGATAAACTCTATATTCAGATGTTCAGCATACACGGTCTGATCCGAAGCCATAATCTGGAAATGGGACGTGATGCGGATACGGGCGGACAGATCAAGTACGTTCTGGAAGAAGGGATGGAGCTGTCCAAACAGCCGGAGGTCGCACGGGTCGATCTGTTCACCCGCTGGATCGGCGACAAGACGGTTTCCAGTGACTATTCTGTTCCCGTGGAGGATGTCACGGAGAAGTTCCGCATCGTGCGTATTCCGTGCGGCGGCGGCAAATACCTGCGCAAAGAACTTCTCTGGCGACACCTGGATGAATATATCGACAAGTCCATTCAGTTCATTAAACGCGGAGGCCGGCTGCCGGATATCGTTCATGGACATTATGCGGACGCCGGGTATGTCGCCATGTGGCTGAGCCGCCTGTTCGGGGTCCCGTTTATTTTCACCGGGCATTCCCTGGGGCGCTCCAAAAAGGCCAAACTGCTGGCCGACGGCATGCCCGAGGAACAAATCCGCCGCCGATATATGATCGACCAGCGGATCGATGCGGAAGAAAACGTGCTGAGTTCCGCAGACATGATTATCACCAGCACCAACCAGGAAATCGAGCAGCAGTACGAAGAGTATGAAAACTGCAGGAGCCCCGAATACCGTGTAATCCCCCCCGGTATCGACCTGGAGAAGTTTTATCCCTACTACCACGACATGTTCACAGAAAAAGAGCCGGACGAAACGCATCTGCATGCCCACGCCTCCATCCTGCTGGAACTCGAACGGTTTTTTAAATTCAAAGACAAGCCGCTCATCCTCGCACTCTGCCGGCCGGACAAACGAAAAAATCTCTCGGGGCTGATTGAAGCCTACGGCACAGACCGGGAACTGCAGACCATGGCCAACCTCGCCATTTATGCCGGCATCCGCAAAGACATCACTCAAATGGAGGACAACGAACAGAACGTGCTGACCGACATGCTGTTGCTCATGGACAAATATGACCTGTACGGGAAAATGGCGATCCCGAAAAAACACGACTTCGAACTGGAAGTGCCCGAACTCTACCGAATCGCTGCCGCCAGCAAGGGGGTGTTTGTGAACGCCGCCCTCACGGAACCGTTTGGTCTGACCCTGCTCGAAGCCGCCGCCACCGGGCTGCCGCTGGTTGCCACCGACGACGGCGGCCCGCGTGACATCCTTGCCAACTGTAAAAACGGGAAACTGGTTACCCCAACGGACACCCGGGCCATCGCCGCCGCCATCAAAACCATCATCTCCGATTCCGATCAGTGGGAGGCCTATTCAAAAAACGGCATTCTGAATGTGCGCGAACATTATGCATGGAAAGCCCATGCCAGGCATTATCTGAAGGAAATCCGCGAGGTGATCAAACAGAACACGCCGGCGGAACCGGATATCGACAAAACCCCGCCGGCGATCGGCCGCCGGCTGGCCAAGCTCAATCACTTCCTGATCACCGATATCGACAACACGCTGATCGGCGACGACAACAGCCGCCTCCCGGAACTGGCGGACTTTCTGCGGGAAAACCGCAACCGACTCGGTTTCGGCATTGCCACCGGGCGAACGATTGACTCCGCCATGGAAATCCTCTCCGAACACGACCTGCCCGAGCCGGATGTGATGATCACCTCGGTCGGCGCGGAAATCTACTACGGCGCGGCACGATATGCGGACCAGGGCTGGCAGGCACATCTGAACAGTCACTGGAACCGCGAAAAAATCCGCCGCCTGCTCGAATCGTTCGACTTCCTTGAATATCAGGAGGAGGAAACTCAGCGCCCCTTCAAAATCAGTTACAACATGGCTCCGGAAAAAGACCGCTTAACCCTCATCCACGACCTGCTGCACAAAAACCGCTGCCGCTACACCATGGTTTACTCGCACGAACAGTTCCTCGACATCCTGCCGCACCGCGCGTCCAAGGGGAAAGCCATCCGCTATCTCAGCTATAAATGGAACATCCCGGTCTCGCAGATCATCGTCGCCGGCGACTCCGGCAACGATGCCGAAATGCTGCGCGGCGATCTTGCCGGCGTCGTCGTCGGCAACTACAGTTGCGAATTAGAACCCTTCCGCGGCAGTCGCAAAATCTACTTCGCCGAAGCAACCTGCGCCGGCGGGATTCTCGAAGGCCTTGACCATTATAAAATCAGACAGAAAATCGCAGGAGCCACCTCATGAAATTACAGAACAAAGTCCAGCTCATCAGTTATCCCGACAGCATGGGAGGCAACCTCCTGGCCCTGCACTACTGCCTGCGCAAATATCTGCGCAACGCCATCGGCGGCGTGCATATCCTGCCGTTCTACCCCTCATCCGCCGATCGCGGCTTCGCGCCTCTCACCTACGATGCCGTCGATCCGCTCTTCGGTTCATGGGAGGATGTCGAAAAAATCGGCGAGGATGTCGATCTCATTATCGACTTCATGGTCAACCACATCTCCCGTCAGTCGGTCTGGTTTCAGGACTATCTCGAAAAAGGCGCCGATTCCGAGTACGCGGACATGTTCCTCAGCTTCAACAAATTCGGCCCTGACGGCATCAGCGACGAAAACCTGGCCAAGGTTTACACCCGCAAACCACGTCCGCCCTACCTTGAAATCCAGCGGCCCGACGGCAGTATCGAACGCGTCTGGTGCACCTTCGACTATGAGCAGATTGACCTCGACTGGAGCTCGCCGCTCACCCGCAGCCTCCTGCGCAATACCCTCCTGCGCATGGGGCGCAGCTCTGCCAAAATGATCCGCCTTGATGCCTTCGCCTACACCACCGTCGAAATCGGCACGAACTGCTACTTCCGCGAACCCGCCGTCTGGGAACTGCTCGACTGGCTCCGCGACTGCGTTATCCCCTTCGATACCGACGTCCTGCCTGAAGTCCACGAAGAAAGCTCCTATCAGCACAAACTCTCTGAGCATGGCTTCTGGTGCTACGACTTTTCCCTGCCCATGCTCGTGCTTCACACCCTCTACCACCACACCAACCAGCGGCTCATCAGCTGGCTGAAAACCTGTCCGCGCAAACAGTTCACGACTCTCGACACCCACGACGGCATCGGCATCGTCGACGTCCACGGCCTGCTCACCGAAGAAGAAATTGAACGAACCGTCAACGGCCTGTATGAAAAAGGCTCCAACGCCAAAGAAATCTATTCCGGCCCCGACTACAAGAACCTCGACATCTACCAGATCAACTGCACCTACTACAGTGCTCTCGACCACAACGACGACGCCTACATCGCCGCGCGCGCCATCCAGTTCTTCGCCCCCGGCATCCCGCAGGTCTACTACGTCGGACTGCTCGCCGGCGAAAACGACATCGACCTCGTCGAGCATACCCGCAACGGCCGCGACATCAACCGCCACAACTACACCCTCGAAGAAATCGATCTCGATATTCACAAACCTGTCGTCCGGCGCCTTCTGTATCTCATGGAATTCCGCAATCGCCACCCCGCCTTCGAAGGCGGCCTCACAATTGCCGACACTCCCGACAACGAACTCGAACTCGTCCGGACGTACGGCAGCCACCGCGTCGTCCTGCACATCCATCTGAAAACCTACAAAACCGAACTCACCTTCATCGACGCCGAAACCGGCGCCGAAACCACCAAAATCCTGTAAATCCCGCCTGCCGCCGACCGGTCAAACCGTCGACGTCTCAACCCTTGGAACCGGCGGCGGGTTGTTTCTCCAGGGAGTGGAAACTTTGCTCTGCGGATTAAACTCATTGTAAAAAAGGCCTGCGCGAAGCGGAACGCGGACGAATGACGCAGGGACGGAACCGAGGGGAAAACCCGGCGGATTTCTATCCAAATCAAAAGCATCACCAGAACCAGTAAGCACCGGTATAGACAGCATACCAGCCGAGCAGCCCGTTGGTGAGCGCGTGCGCCCAGACAGCGGCCCAGATATCGCGGGTACGAACCATCAACGCGGTGTAGAGCAATCCGCAGAGAAATCCCATCAGCCATTCGTTGTGTTCAAGAGCGAAGATAACCGACACCAGAACGCACATTTTAACGTTCATCACGCCGAGTCTTTTTTTGAAAAAAGGACTTCCCTGCATCCAGCGATAGAGAAAGCCGCGAAACATGAATTCCTCGATCGCACTGATCACAACGGTGGTTCCCAGCATATGAATCCAGAAAAGCGGCCAGCCGGTCGCGCGCGGATCATAGTGATACAGCCCGTTTGAGCCCAGTTCGAGCGGCTCGCGCAGTTTGCCGAAGCGTGTCAGCTGAACGAAATAACGTTCGTAAAATTCGCTGATTTTCGGAAAGAATCTCTTGAAGATTTCTGATTCGAATCCGATCCATAGAATAAAGACCAAACTACCGACCGCCAGAGCCGGCAGAATACTTTTCATTTTCGGCCGCTCATACCAGCGCCACGGACGGAAGACCAGTAACAGGACAAGTCCTCCCAGAGTCTGAACGGCATAACGGATTCCGGACGGGTCCCCCAGCAAAGACATCATCAGAAGCCAGGCAAGAAACGGAACGGTATGGGCCCAGACCGCCCGGGTGTTTTCCCGATCCAGTTCAGCCGTCCAGTTGATGTCAGTTTCAGCAGACATGCGGAGAAAGTAGTCCAACCTCGGTAAAGGACAAAGCAAAAACAGGCAGAACAGGCACATCCAATCCAACGACCGGAGAACCGTGCTGCAGGCTCTATTCCTTGCAGCAAAGCAAACCGAAACATCTGTATGCAGAAAAAATCCATCTGCGGATCTTTCCGTGGAGAAAGGAAAGAAAGGGATGTCAAACGGTCAATTTAAAGCGGGACATGGATCCCGGATCGACAGTATAATTTTCGGAATATTAAAAAAAGAAATTGAAACCCGGAAGGATATTCAAAGTCGGTAAGATAAAGACGCTGAACCGAGTGCAACTGTGAAAACCGACTGATTCCGTTCTTCGGGATTTTTTTCGAACCAATCCTTTCAACAAAGCAAAAAACAAGGAGAGATGATGAGCGCGGAGATCAAGAAGCTGAGCACCAAGGCTCAGGCCGCAGCGGCGGAACGCTATGCCGCATTGTATAAAAAAGCCTTACCCGGTTCCGGCGGCATTGAAAAATCTCGAATTGAAATCGCAACCTTTAACCGCTCTTCAACGCTTGAAGAATTCCAGAAAGTCGGACTGGGACTGGAAACCGTCGTGATTTTCCGGGATGAATCCGGATTGGGTCATACAGGAAAAATTCTGATGAATCTGCCGGGGCAGCTGCTGCTGGAACACAGTCATGTGGACACCTTTGTACTCAGGAAAGAAGCAACCCTTCCGGATGAATTTATAAAACTCTCTGAACTGATCAACGGCTTCCGCGGAATCGTCCAATACAACAGCGACGGATCTGTAATCTGTGACCCGACCGGAAATCCGCAATACATCTATCCGGAAACCGATTATCAGACCGTGCAGGCAAAAGACGGCCTGACGGCCTATCCGGCGGGGCAGACTGAAGACATTGTCAAAATTTTTCCCGGAAAATCAGAAACCTTCAAGGCAATTTACGGTGACGGAGTGCTGTTTGCCGATACAGCCCAAGTGGTCTATACGCCGCCCGGGATAAATCCGGATCAGATTCCGGAAAAACTCCTTCCCCTGACTGAAGAAGTGCGGAACGAACAGGCGATTACAACAAAACGGATGATCTATCTGACTCAAGGGATGAATGTGCTGCTGCCGAAAAACACACGGCATGCCTTTCTCGGCGGTTTAAACGGATGCGTTTATCTCGAGTTTTCCACTCCCTCTATGGATGAAGCGGATCGGTACACAGACAAAAGGGTTATTCGATGAATCGCACGTATACAGGATTCGGATTCGGGGCGATTCAGTCCGGTTTACTGCTGTACGAAGCCTTTCGCAGCGGAAATTTTTCGCGTTTGGTTGTGGCAGAGGTGATTCCGGAAGTCATCGCCGCAGTTCGCGAGGCTAATGGTTATTTCCTGAATATTGCGACAGAAAACGGAATTGAACATCATTTCATCGAAGGAATTGAAATCTATAATCCGGCGGTTCCCGCTGAAGCAGAACAACTGGTTGCGGCGCTGGCTGAATCGCAGGAGATCGGAACCGCACTGCCCAGCATTGATTTTTTCACCCGCGGATCGCCGGCGGTTGCCGATCTTCTGCGAAAGGCCTTTACCGCCAAGCTGAATGATCCGGCGCTGCCGGATGCGGTTGTGTATACTGCCGAAAACAATAACCATGCCGCGGAACTGCTCGAAAAATCCGTTGGGCTAAACCTCGATGGCAGAGTGCAGTTTTTAAATACGGTTGTCGGGAAAATGAGCGGTGTGGCCACCGATGAAAAACAGATCGAAGAGGATGCTCTGGCGCGCGTAACTCCCGCCGCAGATCGCGCCTTTCTGGTGGAAGAGTTCAATCGGATTCTGATCACAAAGATTAAACTGTCCGGATTCCGACGCGGTATCGAAGTGTTCGCAGAAAAGGATGATCTTCTCCCGTTTGAAGAGGCCAAACTTTACGGACACAATGCGGTACATGCCTTGATCGGTTATCGGGCAAATGAAAAAGGATGCCGCTACATGTCAGAGGTATCTTCTTTTCCTGAAATTACGGGAGCCGCCCGGCAGGCATTCCTACATGAATCCGGCGCGGCGCTGATTAAAAAATACGCCGGACTCGATCCGCTGTTCACGCCCGACGGATTTAAGGAATATGCCGATGATCTGCTGAAGCGGATGATGAACCCGAACCTCCGGGATCAGGTGGAACGAGTCATTCGTGACCCGCGCCGCAAACTGGGATGGAATGATCGCCTGATCGGAACCATGCGGCTGGCAATCGCGCAGAAAATCAGCCCGGATCACTTCGCCGCTGCGGCAAGGGCGGCTCTCCACTGTCTGTCGGAGCAGGAAAACACAACCGACAGTTCACAGCTGCTCACGGAAATCTGGGCGAAAGACAACCCTTCCGGCGAAGAAGAGGCCTCCGTGCGTAAAATGATTTTCTCTAACCAACACCCCTGAACCGGCTTCTGAATAAAGTGATAACGGGGTCAGTTTTTTACAGCCTTTTTACTGACGGCAGAGAGTCCCCGCGCCGGAAAAAGGGGGGATGGAAAACGATCCTTTTCAGTTCAACAGGTGGAAAACACGGCGGCGGGAATCTGGTTTGCACTGAAAGAAAAGGCTGAAAAACAGGGCTGCCGCTTTTGACGCTTGGGGTCAAAACAAGTTGACATCGTCAACATTCTGTTCTATATCGTTTTCTGTCAGGGAAAAATGGAGAAACATTCCACGGGGTACTTTGGCAGCGATGGAATCAATTGTGATTGGAACGATATGGAAAAAGCAGCGATTTCAGCTATAAGCAGATCATTAATTGAGATCGCCTGGTATTTTGGGCCGCAGGGGTTGAATGGTGAATGCTGCGAAAACCTTACCCTGCCGGAATTTATCGCACTGGACAAAGTCTCCACCACACCCCACTGCGCGGTACAGGATGTCGGTCACGCCCTTGGCTTTACAAAAAGCGGCGCGACCCGAATTGTCAACCGGCTTGAAAAGAAAGGATATGTCCAGAAGCTTAAATCCCATGAAGATGGGAGGATCTGCTGTGTGGAAATAACAAAGTCCGGCGAACGCGTCCTGTCGTCCGCTGATTCACGTTATCTGGAACAATTCCATACCATTGCCGAAAAGATGCCGGAGTACACAGTAGCAGACACAGTGAAATTGCTTACAGCAATGGCAAAGGCCCTGAAGGGCTGACTTTTTTTGCGCTTAAAGTTGATCTTGTCAACCATAATGAGGAGGATTTTGAAATGAACAACCTGATCAGCACCATTCAATATTTTTTGATCATCACCGCAGAGCTGACGGTGCTTTTTCTGGGCATCAGCACGATCATTGCGCTGGTATTGATGTATATCCCGCAAGAAAAACTCAGACAGTGGCTCTCGCGTCGCGGGATTTGGGGAAACGTCCTGGGAGCCGTGGTTGGATCGCTCACCCCTTTTTGCGCATGCTCAACCATACCGATGACGCTTGGCATGCTGAATGCCGGAGCACCATTCGGGCCGGTCATGTCATTTGTCATCGCGTCACCTCTGCTCAACCCGATCATTATCAGTATGGTCTGGGCACTGATGGGGATAAAAGCGTGTTTGCTCTACTTCGGAGTCACTTTTCTGGGATCGATGCTTTTCGGTGTTGTTCTCGAAAAAATCGGTGGGGCGCGCTATGTGAAAAAGGTCAGGGTCAAACCGAACTGTTGTGGCGCCACCCATGATGCAGGAAACGGCCCAATAACCTTTTCCGGGAAACTGAAAGCGTCATTGATTTCCGCCTGGGGAGATTTCAGAGCGGTTCTCATTTATCTTCTTATCGGTGTTGCAATCGGTGCCGGAATTTACGGATACATTCCTCAAGACTTCGTGACAAGCATAGCCGGTCCAGACAACCCGTTTGCAATTCCTGTCGCGGCCATTATTGGCGTCCCGCTATATATCAGGGCTGAAACAGCCATTCCGATTGGATTGGCCTTGTCGCAAAAAGGCATGAGCATGGGGGCTGTTATCGCGTTAATTATCGGCGGTGCAGGCATGGCGATACCCGAAATGGCCTTGCTGGCGAGTATTTTCAGAAAACGCCTTGTAGCTGCAATCGTCGTTGTCATCTGGACAACCGCAGTCGTGGGCGGATACGTATTCAACACAATGTTCTAACCGCTGATTAAAAAGGAGAAAAATCCATGAAAGACCAGCTTTTTCAAAAAAATCTTCGGACAAAAATCCTCTTGTTACTCACTGGAGCTTGAAGAAATCGATTCAAATGAAGTAAAATCTTCTGACGCAAGAGAGCGTACACCGAGCTGCGTCTGTGGCTCAACGCCGAATCCTGAGGCAAGAAAGAATGAAGATAAGAAAAAAGAGTTTAATCTGGTTGAACAATAGGAGATTATCATTGCTTAACAAGGCGCTCCACCGGACGGGAATTCCGCTGCGCTCCATAAAACCCAGTGAGTTCAAACGTTGGACATGATGCTGATGAATAAAACGGACACTGAGTATCCGAAGCCCTTCCGGCCCATGCAGCACGACCTCGTGAGAGCCGCCGATGGTTGCCTGTGCGATTGGACAGAAGACGTATTCCAGCGAACCTATTCAGCAGCAGCCCAAGGAGCTTGTCCCCAACGTTCCTGCGCAAGAATTAAAACACCAGATCGACAACTGCGGTTCTCATTCAGGAAGAGATGTCGACAAGTTCAAGGGGACGGGATTGGCGCCGCAACCCGCCCGCCACGTCGACGCGCCCATCATGGGGGAATGTGTGGCGCACATGGAATGCCGCGTCGAACAAGCGACCGACACCGGCGACAAGGTTCTGTTCATCGCGACTGTGGCTGACGCCTGCGCCGACGAAGATGTAGCGCAGGGCCGCCGGACAGCCGAATACGCAGCCGGAGATTTTCCTGGGAAAGTCTATGGGACGTGATTCGCTTGTCTGGGCAACGAAAAGGCCCAACCATGAGAGCTGGAGTTTGCGTTTTTACCGAAGCGGCAAAAAGGATGCTGCAGAGAAAACAGAGAGAAATTTTGAGCAGAAACAGCAAAATACAAGGGATAGCGTATGATTGAATACCAAAAAGTGGATGCCGGGAAGGTCGTGCCAGCGAGCGATCCGCAGTCCGCTGAAATCGTGCGGATGATTGCACCGAGTTCAGCGGAATTGGAAAATGTACGCACATTGACATCCGCGCCGGTCGACTTCTTGTCGGCGGCCTGTGATAAAGACGAACGACCTCGTTTTGAGACAGACGAAGGCGTTCATCTGGTGGTCTTGCGTGTGCCGTTTGAAGACCATAATTCCGCGGTTCCCGTCGTAACAGTGGCATTCGGTCTGGTCTTGACACCTCATCATATTGTATCCGTGTGTTCTGTCGCTTCCGACGTGTGGACCCTGCTGGGCACCGGCAGGGGGAGAGTTCCGGCGGCGGACAATCGTATTGCTCTCATCTCAACACTATCCCTGTGCATCGCGCGTCTCTACCTCAAGCATCTTGATTTCATTCGTGCCGAGGCCAACCGTGTTGAGCTGGAGATTCATCATTCCATGCGAAACGAAATGCTGATCCGCATGTTGAATCTGGAGAAGTGCCTCGTCTACTTCACAACATCCCTCCGCGGGCATGACCCGATCTGGCCTCGTCTCAAACGCATCGAGGGACGTGACCTTACGGAAGACGAACTCGAGTTACTGGAAGATGTGATTATCGAGTTCAGACAGGCCCGCGACCTGGCGGAAATCCACAGCAACATTCTCAGCGGGATGATGGATGCTTTTGCGTCGGTGATCTCGAATAATCTTAATGTTGTGATGAAACTACTCACCTCCATCACGATCATTCTTATGCTGCCTACGCTCATCGCAAGTGTGTACGGAATGAATGTAAAGCTGCCTTTTCAGGACTCCCCGCATGCCTTCCTCATCACAATGGGAATGTCGGCCGTTCTGTCAGCCGTCGGGATGATACTGTTCCACCGAAAGAAATTCTTCTGAAAATGAAAGCGCACAGCAAAGTCCTGCGCACCTGCAAAATGGCCCGCACAGACGCGGACCATTTTGAGGGAAAGAACAAACGTTCGACACGACGCCAACCATTGCAAACCTGAAACGTGGTGACAACCACATCGTGAAGATTGCGATGGATGGGTATTTGCCCGATGAAACCACCCTCACCAAGAAGGTGAGCGGCTGGGTCCGGGGTAACCTTGTCTTCGGTGGTCTGATCGGCCTCGCTGTCGATGCGATCAGCGGCGGGATGGCGCAATTACTTGAAAAACATACAGCCCTCGTTTTTACCCCTCAAAGAATCGGGAAGTTTCAGAGAAAACTCACTTGCGTAAAGCCATGAGTTGTGGTATGAACTGCCAATAGGTTTGCCTGATTATCGGCAGCTCTCATAAGAGGCTGAACGGCCAGAAGGAGATGGAGGGGATGAAACTCTTTGCCCGCAAGTATTCCAGTCTATATGTCATCATGGGTGCTCTACTTTTCCAAACACTCACCCTATCGACGGCTAGTGCCGACATAATCACGCTCGAAACCTCCAACATGGGATACTACTGGTATCAGAGATCGACTTGGATGGGCGGCTCGGATACCCAGACCGGCTTTTCCTATGGCGACGGTGGAGGACTGCAACACGTCCAGAATAACTACCAGTATTACGGCGGAGCTGACCGCTACTGGGAGCAGAAAGACCTTTATTTTCAGATCGACCTGAGTTCGATTACGGGCGACCTGGAAGAAGCTGTCTTTCACTTCTATGTCACAGTCAACAATTCTCCTGCGCCCTCCGTTCTCAAGCATGTGGACACCCAGACGACCCTCGCCACAGGGGACGCGGGACAGAAACTCGCTGGAAGCACGGATGTGGCTGGGACCGACAGCTTTGTCGTGGGATGGAACAGCGTGGACGTGACCTCGTTCATCCAGTCGGATTTAGATAACGGCTATTCCTTTGCCGCGTTCAGCATCCCGAAGTTCGACCAAGTGCAGGATCAGAATCGTTTGCTGTCCCTGTACGGCCCGACCTCGACGGAACTTGTGGACGGCCAATCCACGCAACCTTACCTCGCGACGATCCCCGAGCCAGCCACCATGAGCCTGCTGGCCTTGGGCTTCCTGGGCGGGCTGGCGCTGATCCACCGCCGTCGCACGGCCTGATTGCCTTACAGCTGCCGGCGTCGATGCCCGGCCAGCGTCCCGGAAAATTTCTGCGGTCTGCCCTGAGTCCGCCCATTCACGCGAACGGCGGGCTTGCAGCGGTCTCCCCGGCGGTTCCGGTTTTTTGCGGGTTCGAATCCGGGGAGGAGTTCCTCGTTATTTCAAAGCGATGAAACGTGCCCGCGCCGGAGCGTCCCATTCAAACGCACGGGGGCGGCCGGCCTTCCCTTGGGAACCTGACGGGATCGGCGTCCCACAGTTTTGAGTCCCCCTGCCTTGGGCAGGCATCCTGGCACTCCAACTGGACGTCCGGGTTCAGCATCCGGTCGGGCGGTTAAATCAAACCATCAGTTCCGCATCGAAAGCGGTTCCGTTGCGGAGCATAAAACAGGTGGATCCATCCGGCCTTTTTCCGGTGGATGAGCCCCATCTTCATCGGGCTCATCATTTCCATCCCGTTCTCTATCCTGCTCAGCAAGGAATCCGGCGGAGCGGCCGGACACCAACGGAAGCTTTTGCTCACGACCCCGCAGGAAAACAGTCCCCCGGCTGAACTGGTCGAATTACAGACGAATCTGAATCCCTGTCGGCAGCAAATGCCGCGGCCCGAATCGCTGCAGAAAAACTGCGGGTTTATGAACGTTGGTATCGATCCCTGTGTCATTGGAAATCGCTGTGGAAATTCGGTCTCGGGTCGCAGGCGCATGTGTGCTGCTGCGCCTGAGGATCCGCTTCAGGACCCTCACCAGAGCTCGCCCTCCCCGGCCTCCCGGCCTTACCGGCCCTGCTCGATGAAGCCTTCCAGCTTCCGGATACGGGTCGGGTGGCGCATTTTGCGCAAGGCCTTGGCTTCAATCTGCCGAATGCGTTCGCGCGTGACGCTGAACTGCCGACCGACTTCTTCCAGCGTGCGCGGATAACCGTCAGCCAGGCCGAAACGCAGAGTCAGCACCTCCTGCTCGCGGTCGGTCAGCGTTTCGAGAACATCGCCTATTTTTTCGCGCAGCAGGCTGAACGCCGTCATTTCGGAAGGATTTTCCGCCGATTTATCCTCAATAAAGTCACCGAAACTGGTGTCATCGCTGTCCCCGATCGGTGCCTGCAGCGAGATCGGCTGCTGGGCGATCTTCAGAATCGCGCGGACGCGCTCAACCGGCATATCCATTTCATCAGCCAGCTCTTCCGGGGTGGCTTCCCGTCCGAATTCCTGCAGAAGTGTTTTCTGAACGCGCAGCAGTTTATTGATGGTTTCAATCATGTGCACCGGAATACGGATCGTGCGGGCCTGGTCGGCAATCGACCGTGTAATGGCCTGACGAATCCACCAGGTGGCATAGGTACTGAATTTATAACCGCGACGGTATTCAAATTTTTCAACCGCTTTCATCAGGCCCATGTTGCCTTCCTGAATCAGGTCGAGAAAAGAAAGTCCGCGGTTTGTATATTTCTTGGCGATGCTGATCACCAGGCGCAGGTTGGCCTCAATCATTTCTGTCTTGGCCTGCAGTCCTTTACGGAGCCAGTTGCGAAGCAGCTGGTAGTGTTCTTTAAACGGCTCAATCTCCATCAAGAGAATTTCTTCCAGCTCACTCAGGCGGTTTCTGGCCTGAGCCAGATTTTCCGGAGCGGCTTTGGCGCGGCTCTTCTCAAGCCGTTCAATTTCAGCCTGCAGTTCCCGCACTTCCTTGTGATACGGATCGATTTGCGGAACGATATCTTCGATCGCCTTCTGCTTAAAATGCAATTGACTGAAATACTCCGAAAGGCGCTCCTGCGCCCCGTTAAACAGTTTTTCGTTCTTTTGGCGCTCCGCGTCACTGTCCGCCCTGATGAGTGCAAGAAAATATTTATGGGCGAGGTCTTTATTCCGGCGAATTCCCTGCAGGACTTTCGGCAGATCATTGAAATAATCTTCACGACATTCCACATGTTTATCGCTGATAATCCGGTCGAAGCGCAGCTTGCCTTCTTCGATTTTCTCGATCACCCCCAGATACGCATCTGCCGTGCAGCCGATACGATTGAACAGCTGCGTCGTGTGAATCTCGGCTTCTTCAATACGCTTCGAGATTTCGACCTCCTGCTCGCGAGTGAGCAGCGGCACCTGTCCCATCTGTTTCAGATACATTCGGACCGGATCGTCGAGCACATCACTGCGGGCACTCTGTTTTTCGCGCTCCTCTTTTTCCATGCGCGCCTTGAAATCTTCCACATCGTCGGAACGGATAATCTCCACTTCCATGCTTTTAAGCAGAGCGGTGACTTTCTCGACATCCTCAGGGATCACCAGGTCTTCAGGAAGCGCTTCGTCGATATCCTCATGCGTCAGGAAACCGTGCTCGGAAGCCAGCGCAATCAATTCTTTAATTTTTTCATTACGCTCTTCGCGCCGCATCACAGAAACCGTGGCGTTTTCACTGATTTCCGGCGGTCCGTCAGAAAGTTCTGTTCGCTGAACAGGTCCGGTTTTTTCAGGACTCTGTTTTGCGGAATCGACGGGTTCAACCGGTCTTTTTTTTGCCGGGGTTTTCTTTGTAACCGACGTCTTCTTTTTGACTGTGGTTTTTTTGGCCGAAGGCTTTTGCTCAGCATTCACTTTTTTTTCTGTTTTCTTTTTGGCGGCAGTTGTCTTTTTTTCAGCCATGGAAATCTCCAAATTCAGGGGAAGGTACAAAAAACCTATTATATACAGGAAGTAAAGATTAAGAAGCAAACGGGGCGCCGCGTCAAGGCTTTTTGAAAAATGAAAAGGCGTTGTTTTTAATATGGTTATGGAATACATCCTGCTACGTTTAAACCTGTTGCCGTTAACCGTCCCGACAAAAACAGGAGGATCG
This sequence comes from Verrucomicrobiota bacterium, assembly GCA_030153935.1. Taxonomy (GTDB): domain Bacteria; phylum Verrucomicrobiota; class Kiritimatiellia; order Kiritimatiellales; family Tichowtungiaceae; genus Tichowtungia. Next base: position 18,740 of record JASKKX010000014.1, read on the forward strand.
TTGTGAACCGACTTGATGAACTGCTGAAGCTCACGGTGGAAAAAGGAGCCAGTGATCTGCACCTTTCCGCCAACTACTGCCCCTGTATCCGCGTGGATGGTGAAATGAAATTCTTAACAGACCTTCCGATTCTCACGGCTGATGAAAATGAGACCCTCCTCTGTTCGATCATGCCTGACCGCAGTAAAAAAGAGTTTGAAGAACTCTGGGATACAGACTTTGGCTACGATCTTGCCGGAACCGGCCGTTTCCGCGTCAATGTATTCAAAGACACATACGGCACCGGCGGGGTTTTCCGCGCCGTTCCGGAAAAGGTTCCGGCGCTCGAAGACCTCGGGCTGAGTTTTTCAGGAGTTCTGCGTGAGTTATGCACGCATACCAAAGGACTGATTATTGTCACCGGCCCGACCGGCAGCGGAAAATCTACAACGCTGGCCTCCATGGTTGATCTGATTAACCGGATTCGCACAGAGCACATCATCACGGTGGAAGACCCGATTGAATTTCTCCACCGGTCCAAGGGATGTCTGATCAATCAGCGGGAAGTGCATCGGCATACCCGCAGTTTCGCCGGGGCGCTGCGCGCAGTGCTGCGTGAAGATCCCGACATTATTCTGCTCGGAGAAATGCGCGATCTGGAAACCACGGAAATTGCCCTCGAAACCGCCGAAACCGGACACCTTGTCCTGGCCACCCTGCATACCAATACGGCCACGTCGACCCTTGACCGCATCATCGATAAATTCCCCGGAGACCGTCAGAATCAAATCCGGACTCTGCTGGCAAACACGCTGACCGGAGTCGTTGCCCAGACTCTCTGCAAACGGATGGAAGGCGGACGTGTCGCCGCCGCGGAAGTACTGATTGCAACACAGGCTGTGCGCGCCAATATTCGCGACGGAAAAACTCATCAGCTGCCGACCGCCATTCAAACCGGCCAGAATGTCGGAATGCGTTCCTTCACCGACAGTCTGTTTCAACTGGTACAGGACGGCATTGTGGCTCCGCGCGAAGCGTATCTCAAGGCCGTGGACAAAGTCTCTCTGGAGCAGAAATTCAGTTCGGCCGGAATTTATTTAGATAAATCGCTGGTGGAACTGCCCAAACCGGACACGATCGATGAGTTTGAGCTGAGCCGTGCGGACATGAACTCCCTCGAATTCCTCAAAAAAACCGCGTGGAAACTCTCAACCGATCGGAATTCGCAGGCACGTGACGGGCGCAAAGCCGTTGAGCTGATTGAACGGGCCATTCAATTGGGGGCGAAGGATGCCGAAACCTTTATGACCCGGGCTGCGGCCCAGGCGGAAACAGGACGTTTTAAGGAAGCGGTTCAGAATGTTAAAACAGCCATGAAGCTTGCCAGACAGGAGAATCATCTCGACTGCCTGCGCGAACTGCCGCAGCACCTGAATTATTACAAAAAATCGCGGCCGCACCCCGGAGCTGTCGCCTGATTGCAAATCACTTGTATTCCGACTGCTTTGCGCTGTCCGTTTTTTCCATCAGACGCTGCTTTTCCGCAGCTCTCAGGGTCTGAATTTCCTGCTTGCTGCGTTCGTTTTCCTGTGTTTCAAGCAGTTTAATCTGCTCACGTGTGACGGCCCGGTCCGCGGTATCCGTGATGTGATATCGCCGGGCCAGTGAAGCGTCCTCCGGCAGACCGGTTTCAAAGCTGATATTTTCGGGATTGGCCAGACCAACGGTCACAAAAATAATCGTTTCCGTCTGCCGCTTGCTTTTGCTGCTGTAGGAAAAAAACCGGCCGAGAAGAGGAAGACGGCCGAGAAGAGGAATGCGTCGATCCACGTCGGAGTTGGAAATTTCCGTCAGACCGCCGATCGCAGCCGTCTGACCGCTGTGCAGACCGAACGTGGTATTGATAGTCTTTGTCGTTTTGCCGTAAAACTCCGTGCCGTCGTCGGCGGTCATAGGAACCGTATCCAGCCGGTCAAGCGTCGGCTGAATATTAACCGTAATGTTATCCTCGGTATTAATCGTCGGGGTGACGTCGACCCGGATCCCGTCTTCAAAATAGGGTTCATTGTTATCCAGTTCGTAAGTACGGACGATCTGTGTATCGCCGGAGGTCGTTGTCGTCCCTTTCACATTGGGTTTTTTCTGCCCGATGTGGATGGATGCGGTCTCTTCATTGGCCACAATGATCTTTGGATTGGAAACCACCTTGGCGCCGTTGATCTCTTTCAGGGCGGCCAGAACCAGACTGAAGTCATCCGCGGAAAGCAGAGCGGTTGTCGTTTTTATGGTCTGCGTAAATTTCTTTCCCGGAACCTCCTGAAAAAGGCCCGAATCTTCTCCGGTTAACGACGCTGCGGTTTCGATAGCGGAAGCGGAATTAGTCACGCCGCCGAAAGAGCCCCTCGTTCGGGTTGAGGTTTTGCTGTACCCGGCAGCCAGGTTAGAGGCCCCGACACGGTAGCCCCCATCGCTGCCGCCCAGTATCTGCCAGTCAATCCCGAGCTGATCGGAGGCGCTGTCGCTCAGTTCCATGAATTTGGCTTCAATAAAGACCTGCTGGCGCGGCAGATCGACCATGTTGATGATTTTTTCGATATCAGCCAGACTGGATGCCGTACTTTGCACAACAATCATGTTGCGCGAAGCAAACAGCGCGATTTTTCCGCGCTCGGGAACCAACCCCCTGATCAGCTCGTTGACCGAGGCAACCGTCGCGTATTTCAGGTGAAAGGTTTTGAAGGCGAGCGGTTCAGGGGCATCAACCGGACGGACGCGGACGCTGTAGACTTCGGTGCCGGGAATCTTTTCATAGAGTTCAAGACCGTTTGTGTCGAGAATGGCCTGGAGGGAAGACTTCCACTCGACTCCGGACAGGTTGACATCCACCTGCCGGCTCGCAACGTCCCGTCCCAGATCGGGCACGATTATGTTCGCATTGGAAAGACGGCTGAAAAGCCGGATGACATCCTGCAGCTCCACATCCTTCAGGTTCAGAGAAACCCGTCCACTGAGAATTGCGGCTCCCTCGATCCCTTCGTCTGAGATGCCGATCTCATCGGTCCGCGGAATTTCCTGAACAGTCACCGCGGCGGGCTCGGCATCCTGCGCATAAAGAGATGCAGCGCATAAGCCGCCTAAAAAAACGGCAGCGAGGGGGTTCTTCATTTTTCATTCTCCTTTTTCAATCCGGGGCTGCTGTCTTTGACAGCAATCCGTTCGAGTTTCACTTTCCCGCCGGGTTGAATATCGATCAGTTTCCACTGGTAGGTCTTTCCGCTGTAATGAATTTCGATAAAATCTCCCACGCTTTTGACCTCGCCGTTTATAATCGCGGCCGTCTGACTGCCCATGCGGCTGGTGCCGTTGACCCGAATAAGCGCCGCCGGTGCGGCCCAGTCCGAAACAACGGCTGAGCTGTCATCCTCTCCGTTTTTTTCAGCCTGCCAGTTCTCCGGAAAATACCCGACGGGCCAGAAGGGATCGCGCAGCGGTTCGAATGTAAATTCCTCGTCGTGAACGGTGGCAGATACGACCGGAAGAAGGCCCGAGAGAAGAACGGCCAGCAGGATTGCGATCCTCTGCAGGGACCGGCAGGATTTTTTCACAGATGAAACGTATGTTAACATATTCTATTCCCAGGTCGGGTCTATTCCGGGTTTCCTTCAATTTTCACCGCAGCCGGCCACTGCATTACAATGCGAACCTCCTGAGATTGCGGATCATCCTGCACCGCGGAGATTCTGATCTCTTTGATTAACAACAGCGGGTTGCCCTTTTCGAGGCGCCAGATAAATTCAGCTAACCGGTTATAGCCGCAACGGGCGGCTGCATTGATTTCATACGGCTGGATGGACGCCTCGTTGGTCTTCCCGTCCGGGAAAAGCACTTCTTCAAGGCTGTCGAGTTCGATCCGGGCCTGTGTCGCGCAGCGTGAGACATATTCATACGCCCATGCATAACGATCGGACAGAGTGGGCGTGTAGATCACCCGCTCTTTCAGTTCTTTTATGCTTTGGGACAGCTCGTTGTCGGTCGTTTTCCGGCGAAGCAAAACAGAATGCGCCTCGTCGAGTTTCTGATGCAGACTCAACAGCTCGCTCTTCGCCGAACTGCTCCGCGTCGAGGAGAGGTTGCGCACAAGCAGAAAAATCTGCGCGAAAGCCAGAACAATCGTGACAACAACCATCAGCTGCTGTTTTTTGGTGAGGGAGGCCCAGTTCATTGTTTACCGCCCTCCGCCGGACGGCGGCCCTCTAGCGTAAAACTCCAGCTGTCCCCGACTTCGCGCTGCGAGGATACCAGCTTAACCTCCCCGCAGAAACTGCGCACATCGCCATTGGAATTGAGCTGGCGCTTCGTATCAACAGCCGTCAGTTCGCCCTGGGCCTCGCCGCTGAGCCGAAGTGTATAATACATCTTATCATCGTCGATTCCCTTTTCGATGCCGGCATACAGACTGCTCAGCGCAACGTTCAGAGGGATTTCACTTTGCACGGCATGCAGCACTTCGAACAGGTCAGCACGGCCTCCCCGGGACCAGGTTTCGAGTGCCGCCAGCGTTTTGCGATTGGCGGCGAGGGCGGCGGCGGCGGCCCGGGCGGCTTCCGCCAGCGGTTCGGTGCGTTCCCACTCGCGCCGGGCCTGGTTGAGATCGGTGTTTACTTTTATTTGAGAGAGACCGCCCAGCGTGAAAACCACAATGCTTACTCCCGCCAGCACACTGATGGAACCCAGCGCAATCACTTTCATGCTGACGATCCCCTGATAGCGCTGGTCGGCTTTTTTCAGCAGATTAACCTGCAGGCTCATACCGCCTCCATTCCGGCCAGCGCCGCGCCGACAGCCGCCGCAAACCGGGATTCCTGCCCGATGAACCGGGCCGGAAGTCCTTCCGGCGGAAGCTCGAGTTTTTCGAACGGGTTCCAGACTTCCGGAACAAAGCCGAGCACTTCCCGGATAGCGGTCTGCCAATAGGGTGATGCGGCCGACCCGCCGGAAATATAAACCGCTGTCAAAACACTTTTATTCTGGCGTTCGACAAATTCGCGATAGATGGAAAGCTGCTTGGTAAGCGGACCCAGTATCTGACGGATCGGGGCCGAGACATCGACGGACCTGCCGGCCAGAATGGTTCCGGCCATGTCGGCATCGACACCCAGAGACTGCTGCATCTGGCGGACCAACGCTTCACTGCCGATATCAAACCGGTTGACAATCTGCAGCTGATTACGGTGCAGAAAGGCGGCATAAGTAAAGCGGGCACCGGTTTCAATGACGCAGACCGTCTGGTCGGCCGTCTGGTCGCCGCAGTTATAAATAAAGGCGGAAAAAGCCGCCAGCCCCGAAAGTTCGAGTGAATACGGCGCGGGAGCTCCGCTGGAAAAGAGCGAGAGGTAGTGCTGCACCGACTGCTCCGGAACGGCAACGCCGAGAACCGTGCTTTCACGCTTGCCGCGGGCGCGAAAAAGCACCCGTCCACGGGCACGATAGTCGTCCGGCACCGCCAGGTTTTCACGAACGATTGCCTGGAGATCTTCCTCTTCCGACAGCACCCGCGAGAAAACGCGCAGGGATGTGTTTTCCATGGTGGCGCATAAAGCCGTATAGTAGGCGGCCAGCGGCCGGGGCAATACCGGGCGCTTTTCCGCATCGAGCCCAACAGGCGGCAGGATATCGGCGGCGGCCAGCACAATGCGGTCTTTGACTTTTCTGAGCCGAACCGCTTTGATGCCGCTGGTCGCGAAATCCAGTGCAAGCAGATTGGCCGGACAACGCCGTTTCTTTTCTTTGCGTTCGTTTGTCGATTTCAGTTTAAAATTCATCCGTTAATCACTCACCTATCTCTCATCCGGTTTGGTGGCACCGCGCACCCACCATACGCAGCAACCAATTAATAATAAAGCGGTTACACTGAATATCCACCGGTAAATCACGCGGGTTCTGAGCCCCTTTTTCCGTGCGGCGGCCGGATAAGCTCGCTGGGCGGATTTTCCGGCTTCTCCGGGAACGGAAACCCAGGGGGAACGACTCATCGCTTCCCGTATTTTCTGATCCATCGCGATCATCTGACGACCATGCTGTTCCTTCCGCTGTTCCGATTCGGCTGTTTTCCGGGCGCGATAGCGGAGAATTTCTTTCTGACGGTATGGCGCATCCGGCGGCAGCAACCCTTGTGCCGCACTTCCGGCCAGCAGAACAAAGAAAAGAAGAACGAATCGTTTCATCAGGGTGCAAGCTCCGTCCAGACAATCGTTTCCGCAGGTTTCAGCTCCATGGGGAGATACGGAGTAAAATCAGCCGACAATGCAACCCGGGGATCCCAATTCAGGTAGAGCCTGCCGTTCAGAATCATGGCTTCGTCCCGGCAGATAATGCCGCCGTTCACCATCGCGTTCTGATCGAAGTATCCCACGGTCAGATGATTATTATAGAGCATGGCCTGAATCGTCCTGACTTTCCCGTTCGGGGAAAGCGCACCGAATGCGCCATCAGAAAGACTGGATTCATACAGGCGGCGGGGCACCCCGGCAGCCGGATTGGAGTCGCTGCATTTTTCTCCGTAGGTCGCTGTGTAATCGCCGTTAAAATAGTTCGTCCCGTTTTCGGCATAGGAAACATATCCGATATCGGCATCCGTGGCGCTCACCTCGTAGGCCGAAGTCCCCGGCGGTTGAATATAAGCCGATACGCCGCTGGCAAAACTGCTGGAGCGGTAATCCCCGATGACAACCGATCCTTTGGCACACAGCCCCAGAAAATCCTTTTGCAGATTATCGGGCAGCGTGTTTTCCCGGAAGTTGACCGCCGTATCCGGCTGTTCCCATTTCGGCGGATCAACCGCCGTGAGATCCCCGATAATATGAACATTGCGTCCGGCATAAATAGTCCCCTGGCCGGTATAATATCCTTCAATAATCACATCTCCGTCGACAACGACAGGACCGTTAATGACAATCGGATTCTCTTGCGTCCCGCGCAGAACCAGACACCCCTCGTCGGCGGCGCCTTCCACACCGCTCGGCCCCGTACCGTCATAAACGGCATCGGCGACAACCGATCCGTTGATAGAGATCTGTCCGCCTTTTTTCTGTGCATAATATTTGTAATCGCTCAGGTCCCCGATGTAGGGCATATCCAGCTGAGCCGTGTTATCATGAATCGACACGGTGTAGGGGTCGTATCCGTATTCCCATTCGCTGTCTGGATTATTCTTGTTCATATCGACATGGCCGGCCGGCCGGAAATATTCACTGTACGAATTGTTTTTATACGTATTCCAATTCCATGCCCCGGGGTTGCGGTTTACAGCATTGACACCGCCGGCATAGGAACTTCCATTGAGAATCAGGGAAGAAGAGTTCAGATCGACATCATAGTTCGAACGAATGTCCCCGTTCACCACCATATCGACCCGGCTGAACCAGCCGTAATTATTAATGAAATAGGAATGGTCGAAAACCGAAGATTTATTGAGCCGATAACAAACCGTCTCCCGGATCTTACGGGTCACCGTCTTCCATTCCGCCTCTACCGTTACCGTCACAAAGAGGACCTGCTCGTCATAACTGCCGGTTACATCACTGGTCGTAACCGTCGAATGGATTTGTGCCTCGTCGTAAGGGCAGCCGGGAATTCCCGCAATGGCAGACAGAGATCCGTCCGCACTCGATTCCGCAGCATGATCTTTGAGCCAGTTGATATCATTCCAGCTGTAAGTGATCTCATGATAGTCTTTAAAGCGCATGTAGACATCCGCCTTGATACTCTCCATGGCGGTCTGTGCTGCCAGCAGCGTCTCATCGTACTGCTGCCAGGCGGTTACACGGGGACCGCTCTGCCGGGCGGCAAATACAAACGATCCGGCAATCAGCAGAGCAATCAGCAGCAGCATCAAGGCACTGGTCAGAACAAAGCCGGAATTGTTTTTATTTATTTTCATCAGATTTCGTCGCCTCTACTGACTTGTACCGTTATTCCACCGATCCCACCACTGATCCCACCAGTCGTAATTTCCGTGATCGCTGTTCCCGGGGTTGCTTGGATCGTATCCGTCGCTGTTTCCATGGCCGTTGTCGCCATCATCGTCTGCCGTGTCGTCCCCCGATGTGGAAACAACGTAGTACCCCGGATTATCTTTATTGATCAAATAAGCCATGATTCTCTGTGCCTGCTCATAGCGCCGTCCCCCGGCCCGATAACGCAGCACATAGTTCAACGTCAGCACATCTCCGTTGAGCTCAGCATCAAACGACGAAGCGGAAAGATCCGGCATGGCATATTCACTGCCTTTCTCTCCCACGATGATGGCCCAGGATTCCTCCCCGGTCGTATTATCCTTGATAAACAGCGATTGATTCGCCTGCGATGCCTCGGTCACAAACCCGCGCAGCCAGAACTCATTATTTATCCGCGAAACGGCATATTTCACAGTCGACCAGTCCTCTCCCTTGTCAATATCGTAGATTTTACTGACGGAAAGAATGCCGGTTCCCGGGCCCTCACCGCCGCTTAGAATCCGGGCCCGGGCCACGCGGGACTGCTGTGCAAGATGCCAGTAAGCGGTCGCGTCAGACCACACGGAAAATTCCTTTACCAGCAGGCTGCCCATTGCCGCGAAAACCAGCACGGCAATAACGGTGGACAGCAGCACTTCAACCAGTGTGAATCCCCGGCAGGGTTCTGTCTTCATCATTTCAGCGATCCCCCCGGTAACGATAAACCCGGTAGTCGGCCAGCGGTCTGGGATATTCTTTAAGCACCGAACCGTCCGAATCCAATACGGAAAAGAGCGGGCCGGCGGCCGGCGGCCAGACCTGCACCCGGATTTCCCAGTAGTCAATCCAGTGCAGCGGTTCATGGGTCTCCGGCAAAATGGAATAGCGCACCACCCCGTTGGTTGAAAAAATACTGTTTTCAGGCGTCGGATCCGGACCGGAAGAAAAAGCCGTACCGGGAAGATCTTTGAAGTCCATATTGAACAGGATCCAGAGTTTGTCGAATGCGATACCCTGTGCCTCCAGTCGCGCCCGGGCCCGCGCAAGGACCTTATAGGAATAGAACATTCCCTGATAAACCAGTACGGCCGCCACACTGACCAGTACAACTGAAATCAGGACCTCTACCAGTGTGACGCCCGCTCTGTGATCTCGTTTATTCATGTTTAGTTTTCGACAATGAAATGATACGTATTCCCCGCGCGGCGAAAAGTTCCGGAATCCAGATCGCCGTCATCAATCAGGCGGTCAAATTCTTTCAGCTGTTTTTCCGAGGCCGTCGGTGCCCGGATTGAAACGGAGAATGCAATTCCGTCTGAATTGACGTCCCACGCCCAGTGTCCCCCCAGTCCGGTTTCCTTGTCCCACCAGTCGATCTTGAGATAAGGAAAGTAGTAGTCTGTCAACTCTGCAGCGGTACTCTCCATCGGATAAGCGCCGGTTTCCGCTTTGCAGAGCTCAAACGCCTGAACCGCCGTACGCAGTTTATTGGCGCATTCCGCATTCTGCCGGCTGCGGACGGCCCGATTGACCGCCGGGATCATCAGGACAGCGAGCAGCCCGATCAGCGATACCGCCAGGATCATCTCCACCAGCGTGAAACCGTTCTTACCACCCGGACGCCCCGCATCGCTGCCGCCCGGAAAACAGATCACGCGTTGTTGTACGTCGATCGCCTTCATCCCTTAAAATACGAGCATTCTATATGCCATAATTCCGCGTTTCATCACAATATCGGCCATGCCGCCTGATCGATCAAAGAGCCGCCCGCAATGGTTCGCGTTCTCAATGACTCTCATTTTTATAATAAATGCGAATTCTGTATGACTCAGCTCACCCCCCCCGACAACGCGTTCCGGATCTGCATCAGCCGCTGGTCATATTCCTGCGGCGTCACCAGATAGGGGTGGCATCGCTTCCCGGAAAGCTCCTCGGCACGGCGCATCAGGTCGGGATGGGGATTGAGCACGGCCAGCATCAGATCCCCTCCCACCTGAGCAAACGGAAGTGCACCGTGATGGCTGATAAAATCCAACGGAAGCACTTCCCGGAGCTCCTCGCGCTCCTCATAGCGGCTCAAAGCCATCACCGGAACCCGCTTCTTCCAACAGAGATGGGTCATCAGCCGGTCAAAACGGCTGAAGTTTCGATCCTGCAGGATGTGCAGTGCCGACACCGGAACACTCCCCTCCCGCGACGACAATTCGGTGAGATCGTGCAGCAGGTTGGAATATTCCTCCTGCGAAAGGATTTCATCCTGGAACAGTTCCCAGGCCAATGCCATTTCAGATTCGATTCCTGTCGCCCGTCCAGGCGGCGGCTGAACCGGCCCGGCCGGTTCATTCATCAGTTCCACCACCATCTGCAGCTCCTGAAGACGATCCATACGCTTCTGAACCTCCGGCATCTCATCGAGAATCGACGCATACTGATTCAGTACGAAACGGATCATTTCCATGTTCTGTGTTGCGCGCGCCTGGTCATCCATCTGCGTCAGGCAGTCAAACGCCTTTTCCGGAAGTTCCAGCTTGAGATGGGTTTCATACAGCGCGCGCAGCGTGAAAAAATCGTCAGGCATCACTTCAAGAATCTGCTGAAGCATCTCGGCCGTCTGCTGAAGGGCCTCTCTGGAATCAGTCGCCTCGCTCATAACCTCTCTCCTTTTATTAAACTCTGGCCAGAGCGGAGCAGGATTTGTGCCGTGCGGCATATTCTCTTTTTCCAGGATATTGGAAAAAGATTCTCATTTTTTACAAAGGATGGGGAAACCGGCGGCGGCAAAAACCCGGCAACGGCCGCTGTTTTCCCGCTCCGGCCCTCTCCAGGCTTGTTTCCATGCTTTGAAAAGCCTACCGTCCATTGTCCCTGGCACTGTTTATGCTTTATTCTCTGTCGAATAAACGATGATGAGTGATCACACCTACAGAACGCTTATGGAAGTTCTATCCGCCCGGTTTCCGGTTTCAACGGAAGCTCTGAGCGCGGCACAGGCGGAGGCGGAAAAAAGCGGAAACCCGCTTGAGGAGGTGCTGGTTGAGCAGGGAACGGTGCCTGCGGAAACGATGCTGCTGGCCAAAGCGGACTATCTGGAGATGACTCCGGTCAGCCTGGATGGGTTCAGTCCTGACAGTTCGCTTGTGGAACTGCTGCCGCGCTCCACCTGGATTCAGCTCAAGATGCTGCCGCTGTGTAAAACCGGCAAACTGCTCACTGTGGCGGTCGCCGATCCCTTCAATATTATGGGCATCGAAAATCTGAAGACCCAGATCGATTATCAGGTATTCCCCGTTATCGCCGACGCCAGGGATCTCCTCAGCTCGCTGGAGGGCGCCGCAAAGGAGTCTTCGGTTGCACTGGAAGATATTCTCAAGGACATGGAGGACGACAGCGAACTGGAAGTCGACCAGGAGGTGGCCCATGCCGACAACCTCGATGAAATGCTCGACAGCTCCAAAGACGCCCCGGTGATTCGCATCGTCAACTCGATTCTGATTGAAGCGCTGCGCAAACAGGCCAGTGATATTCATATTGAACCGATGGAAAAGAAAATCCGCCTGCGCTACCGCGTCGATGGAGTGCTTTACGAAAATCCCGGCCCGCCGAAGAGTGTGCAGTCGGCCATTTCATCGCGCATAAAAATCATGTCAAACCTCGATATCGCGGAGCGGCGCATTCCGCAGGACGGGCGCTTTAAGATCAAGGCGCTCGGCAAAGAAGTGGATCTGCGGGTAAGTTATCTGCCGACGGTGCACGGCGAGAAAATCGTGATGCGTATTCTCGACAAAAGCGCCCTCGCTCCAAGCCTGGAAGCTCTCGGACTGGAACAGAAGGCCTTGGAAGATCTGCACTATGCCATCCGCAAGCCGCATGGCATGATGCTGGTGACCGGACCGACCGGTTCCGGAAAAACCACAACGCTCTATTCAGCTCTTCAGGAACTGAATAAAGAGGACGTGAACATCATTACGGTAGAAGATCCGGTGGAATATCAGCTCGGCGGAATCAACCAGGTTCAGGCCCGGCCCGAGGTCGGATTGACCTTCGCCTCCGGTCTGCGTTCGATCCTGCGCCAGGATCCGGACATTGTGATGATCGGGGAAATCCGCGACCAGGAAACGGCTTCGATTGCAGTGCAGGCGGCGCTGACCGGACATCTGGTGCTGAGCACCCTGCACACCAATGACGCCGCCGGGGCTATTGCCCGTATGGCTTATATGGGCATTGAGCCGTTTCTGCTCTCTTCCTCGCTGGTGATGACCCAGGCGCAGCGGCTCTTCCGCAAACTCTGCCCCGTCTGCAAACAGCAGATCACCCTGCCGGAAAAAGTCCTGCGACGAAACCACCTCGACCCGGATCAGTTTAAAGAAGTGACCTTTTTCGCCGCGAAAGGCTGCCCCAAATGCGGAGGACTCGGCTATAAAGGCCGCGGTGCGCTCATGGAAATTCTGCTGCTGGACGATGAAATCAAAGCAAAAATCCTTGAAACAGCGGAAGCCGGCGCGCTGCGCGAACTGGCGGTGCGCAACGGCATGAAAACCCTGCGTGAAACCGGGCTGGCCAAAGTGCGCGAAGGACTGACGACCGTCGATGAGATTTTGCGGGTAACAACAGAATAAACGGGAAAACCATGGCAGCAGTGAAAAAAAAAGGGGGCCGGAGAAAAGTCAGCGGTGCGCGGAAAGTCCGGCTCAAGGAGCTCCCTATCTATACCCGGCAGCTGGCGGCAATGCTCTCTTCCGGCATGCCGCTGGTGCAGTCAATCACAGCACTCGAAGAGCAGACCGAGAACAAAAACTTTCGCGGAGTGCTCACCGGTGTGCGCACGGATGTTGAAGGGGGCGCCATGTATTCCGATTCGCTGGGGAAATATCCGCAGGTATTCGATGAACTCTATGTGAATATGATGCGGGCCGGCGAAACCGGAGGAATGCTCGCCGAAACCTGTGATCGCGTCGCCGTATTTCTGGAAGAATCAAACCGCCTGCGCTCAAAGGTAAAGTCAGCCATGATGTATCCAACGGTGGTGATCTGCGTGGCGGTGATCATTTCGATCGGGCTGATCGTCTTTATTGTCCCGACGTTTGCCAGTATGTTTGCCGGCTTTGGCGCCGATCTGCCCGGGCCGACCCAACTGCTGCTCGATATCAGCAACTTCATCCGCAGCTACTGGTATATTGTGGTCGCGACAATTGCGGCGGCGGTATACAGCCTGCGCCGTTATGTCCGGACGGAAAAAGGCGGCTTTGCGCTGGATCTGTTCCGCCTGCGTTTTCCCTTGCTCGGCAAACTGGTACGCAAAATCGCAATCACCCGTTTCGCTTCCACCTTCGCCCAGCTGCTGTCCAGCGGAGTGCCGATTATTCAGGCCATGAGTATTGTCGGCGTGGCGACCGGCAACAAGGTGATCGGTAAAGCCATCCTCGATGCCCGCGCCAGTGTCGAACAGGGCAACACGGTTTCGGCCACACTGAAAGGTAATAAAGAATTTCCCAGCATGCTGATTCACATGCTGTCGGCCGGCGAGCAGACCGGTAAAATGGAAGAGATGCTCAGTAAGCTGGCTCAGTTCTATCAGGAGGAAGTCAACACCCTGCTTGAAGGACTCACCTCCATGCTTGAGCCGCTGCTGATGGTGGTGATTGGAGTGATGATCGGCGGAATCGTACTGGCCATGTTTATGCCGATTTTCAAGATGACCGAAGTGGCAATATAGGAATCATCACGATGAATACAATCTCGCCGGACAGGGAATCGCGCGCTGTTTCGTGGGCGGTTATGATGGGGCTTCTCGGGGGGCGGCTGGCCATCATCAGTGGATTTCTGATCGTTCTTTCCTTTGTGCTCAAACACGACAGCATCGCATTCTATGCATTCATGGCTTTCTCCTATATCATTACGATCCCCTATTCCCTCTGGATGCGAAACCAGGAGAAGATGCGCCAGCTCGCGCCGCTTCAGTTCCTGGTGGATCTCGTGTTCGTTTCCGGACTGGTCTATTTTACCGACGGCATCGGCAACGACTTTCTGATTCTGCTCTACCCGCTGATCATCCTTTCGGCGGGGATCATCCTTCCGCTCCGGCAGACGGTTCAGATCACCGTGCTGGCGATTATCTCCTATACACTGGTGATTCTGCTGATGTCGCAGAACATTCTGGTTCACTATCCCGCATCCGGCACGGCTCCGTCCTTTCGGGATATGCCGGGGGCCATGGCACTGCGTCTTTCTGTTTTCATTTTCTTCGGGATCGCCAGCGCATATGTTTCACGCCGTTGCGATTATATCAGTAAAAAAGAAAAACAGTTCCGGGACATCACGCAGATTATTTTTAAGAATGTTAAAACCGGCCTGCTGCTGCTGGATGAGAACGATCAGATTCTGATGGCCAACGGCCGTGCCTGCATCCTGCTGGGACGCGACGAGCCGGAATTGATCGGAAAAGCACTTGCCTCGGTTCATCTCAAGCCTTCTGAAGTCAAAAACGGCGACCCCGATCTGTGCGGCGCGGCCGATTATTTCTATCGTGCTGACGGCTCTGTATTCCCTGTGGGGATCGAAGAGGCCCGTCTTACCCTGCCCTCCGAGGCGGTTCCGAATGCCCGCGCCGTGACAAACGGGATGGTGGACGCACGCATCCTCAACTTTAACGACCTCTCGTCTTTCATCCGGCTGCAGAAACAGAACCGTCAGCTTGAACGGATCCATGCCGCCGCGAACATGGCCAAAGAGATCGCACAACAGATCCGCACTCCGCTCACCGGAATCTCCTGTGCGATTCAGCTTCTGCGGTTCGATCTGACATCCGAAATCGAAAAGAAACCTATAGAAGAGCGGGAAGAACTCTATCGTCAAATCGTTGAAGAATCCATTCGGATGGATAAAGTCATCCAGAACTTTCTCAATTATGCCGAATTTTCCTCGCAAGACGTCCGGGATCTGATTCAAATGGATATCGACCAGAAAGTATCGCGCGATTCACAAATCGGAAAAAAAGACTGAGGGATTCTTCCGCCCGGTTTTGTACGGCTTTCCAGGAAAAAATATCCTCCTGATCCCAGGAAAAAAATCGTTGGACTGTATTTCTCGAAAATGATAATTTTTCGGTGCATTTTCAAAAATAAGAATCGGAACTAATTTATGCCGCGAATTCTCATCGTAGACGACGAACCGACGATCCTGAACCTTCTCAATAAAATTCTTGTCGGGCAGAACTATGAAGTAATTCCCGCCAGCAGCGGTGAAAAGGCGATCGAGCTTCTTGAAACGGAAAAATTCGATTTAATGATTTCGGATATCAACATGGCTCCGATCGACGGGATGGAGCTGCTGCATAAAGCGACATCCTCTTATCCCGACATGGGGGTCATCATCCTCACGGCCTACGGCACCGTCGCCACGGCAGTGGAAGCCATGAAACAGGGGGCATTCGACTATATCACCAAACCGTTCAAACTCGATGAACTGGTTCTCACCACCCGGCGGGCCCTGGAATATTATAACGCCATCAGTGAAAACAAAGACCTTAAAGCACGACTGGAACACAAAGAGCATCTCGAAGGTATTGTGGCCGAGAGTCCGGGAATGCGTAAAGTCTGCGACATGATTGAACGCGTGGCCCCGACCACCACCACGGTTCTTGTCTATGGGGAAAGCGGGACGGGGAAAGAGCTGATCGCCCGCGCCCTGCACCGCTACAGTCCGCGCAAAGACGAAACCTTCATGGCCATCAACTGCGCCGCGCTGCCCGCCCCGCTGATGGAATCCGAACTGTTCGGCTATGTTAAAGGCGCGTTCACCGGGGCGAATGCCACCAAGCAGGGACTCTTCGAAACCGCACACAGCGGCACCCTGTTTCTGGATGAAATCGGCTCCATGCCGCTCGAAGTCCAGTCCAAACTCCTGCGGGTCCTGCAGGACAAACAGATCCGTAAAGTCGGCGGCTCCGACCACACCGAAGTGGATCTCCGCATCATTGCCGCCACCAACGAAAAACTTGAAACGCTGATTGAGCAGGGCCGGTTTCGCGAAGACCTTTATTACCGCCTCAGTGTCATCAGCATTGACATCCCGCCGCTGCGCAAGCGACCCGAAGACCTCCTGCCGCTGATCGACTATATTCTGCGGCGCGAACTCGGCCCGGACGCCGACCTGCCGTCGATCGATCACGAAGCGCAGAGCATTCTCGACAACTACAACTGGCCTGGAAACGTCCGCGAACTGGAGAACGCCATTCAGCATGCGCTGACGTTTGCCCGGCAGGGAATGATCACCAAAGATACCTTGCCGGCCAAAATTGTCGGGACGGTCGAAGAGGGGATCCGGTCCGGGATCATCACCAGCCGGCACGACCGGTTCAAGGGGAAATCCCTGAAAGCTTTTCTGCACGAAAGAGAACGGGAATTTCTCCAGCGAACCATTGAAGACATGCATGGCGACAAGGAAAAAGCCGCCAATGAACTGGGGATCAGTCTGGCCACCCTGTACCGGAAACTGCCCCCGAAAGAGAAAAATTGAAAGACCATCTCTTTTCCTGACACTTTCCGACTGCCAGACAAAAGTTTGGCGCGATTGTTGCTCCCCTTCTGATACCTGAACACCGGCACACAGCAAGCGGACCGCCTGACACGAAATGAACAGCCGGTCATTAAAAATAAATAAGGAAATAAAAAATGAAAAAAACAAATAAGAAAACCAAAAAGGGGTTCACCCTGGTTGAAATCATGATCGTCGTGGCCATCATCGGCCTGCTGGCCGCCATCGGCGTGCCATCCGTTATGAACGCTTATTCCAACGCGCAGGAAAAAACCAGAATGCGCAATATTGCGGATATCGAAAAAGCCAAAGCCATGATGCTTCTGCCTGAGGATGCCGGAGGACTGGGTTATACTACTAACGACACTGTTGACTCGACTAACATAATCAAGATGCTGAACATCGACGATTATTCAAAAATCGAAAAAGTGGGATCAGAAACGCTTGACCTTGGTGACTTTAGTACAAGAGCTGAATACAAATAAATCTGATTACACAGACAAAAAATCCCCGGTCTGTTAAATGTCCGGGGATTTTTTATGGAACAACAGCTGATATTCAATCAGTCCCCTGGAGTTGATGATGAAAAAGGCC
>JASKKX010000073.1 GCA_030153935.1 Verrucomicrobiota bacterium
ACAGTAACAGGTGCAGTACACGGCGGCTTCGGTCGGCCCGTAGCCGTTGATTACACAGAGTTCCGGCACAGCGCGGGCAATATTGGCAAGCCGCTGTTCAGGAACCGGTTCAACGCCGGTCAGCAGACGGCGAAGCCGACTCTCTCCGGGATGAGTACGGACCCACAGCTCCAGATCCGCGATCATCATCGGCGGCAGATAGGCCGAAGTGATTTTCTCTTCCGCAAGCCACTGCATCAGTTTGGCTCCGTCTGTGCGAACCGGATCGGGAATAATCACCAGTTCGGCGCCGGCAGTGAGTGCAGAAAAAATCTCATAAACGGAAACATCAAACCCGGGACTGGTCCACCAGCTGCAGCGGTCGCCGGGACCGAGCGGCCGGCGGCGCTGTGCATCGGCGAGCATATTGCAGGCACCGCGATGATGACACAGTACGCCTTTGGGTTTCCCGGTCGAACCGGACGTGTAAATAATATAGGCGAGATCGTCTTCGTCCGGAGGATTCCATGACGCGGTGAGCGGCAGGGATTGGTTCGGCTCCACGATGATGGCGGCCTCCGCAAACAGGGAGCTGAACGCCGGGGTTGTAATAATCACCCGGGCTCCGCAATCGGCCAGCATGAACGAGAGACGATCTGGAGGAGAAGATGGATCGAACGGCACATAAGCCGCGCCGGCGCGGAGCACCGCCAGCAGGGCCACGATCAGATCGGCAGAGCGCTCCAGACAAACCGCGACCGGCAGGTCGCGACCCGCACCGCGAGACCGCAGGAGCGCAGCAAGTTTTTCAGAGCGACGATCCAGCTCGGCATAGGAAAAGGCGGTCTCTCCGCAGTGAACTGCCGGAGCATTGGAATACTCTGTAAATCGCGGGATCAGATTGTGCTGCTTTATCAACTTCATTGATAGCGACTCTCGCGTAGTTCAGTTCCGGATGGTATAAGAGGCTTCAGTCCCGAAGAAGAAGATTATGGAACCTTTTATCGACTCAATTGAGGTATGGAATATCCGTCTGTCGGACCATCACTCTGATGCCGGATATTACAGGACAATTCTGGCAGGCAGTGAGCTGGAACGTGCTGAAAAGTTTCGTAATCCGGACGATGCCGAACGGTTTATACTCGGACGCGGACTGCTGCGCCGGATTCTTGCCGAATGCCTCCGCGCGAAACCGTCCGCCCTGGCCTTTTCCTGCACCGCGCAGGGGAAACCGTTTCTGGACACCGGCGGACTGGAATTCAACGTATCGCATTCGCGTGACCGGCTGCTGATTGCCGTCACGGTCGGCCGCGCGGTCGGTGTGGACATTGAGTTCCGGCGCGACGGACTGGACATGGAGTCGATCGCAAGACGCTGGTTTGCCCCTGAAGAACAGCGCTTTGTGCAAAGCCTGGAAAATCCGCAGGCCGGGTTTTTCGAAATCTGGTCCAAAAAAGAAGCCTATGTGAAAGCACTGGGCGCCGGGATTTACAAGGACCTTAAAAGCTTTGCCGTGCCGACCGGCGAACGCCCCTTTTCCCCGAGCCTTGGAAAGGATCCCCGGTGGTTTTTCCAGACGTTGGAAATTGACCCCGCTTACGCAGCGGCTGTAGTTTCCGAAACACCGTCCGTGCCGGTTCATCTGCGGACACCTTAACCTGAATATCAGCATCGGGATTCTGGCCGGGAACGAAGAAGTGAGCGTCCGCACGACTGACAGGCAAATCAACCGGTCAATCCCGCCACTGCCCGAAGGCAGATTGACGAGCAGAATCCCAGGCGAAGGCTGCCGCACAAACGGGGTCTTAGTGCGCGGTTTTTTATATTATTTTCTCCTTTTAGAAAAACGGATTTCACGTCTTTCCTTCGCTTCATCATATCGTCGTTGATCCTCCTCGTTTTCAAGAACAAGAGGAGGGACTTCGGTAGGATGTCCGGAGTCATCGAGAGCCACAAAAGTCAGATAAGCAGATGAAATGTGCCTTACGGCACCTGTCCTGCAGTTTTCGGCTTCGACCCGAACCCCGACATCCATGGACGTTCTGCCGGTAAAATTAAGGCTGGCCTTAACCCTCAGCAGATCACCGATAAAAACCGGTTGGTGAAAATCTATATGATTAACTGATGCTGTGACTACGTTGGTTCGGGCATGTCGAATTGCCGCAACTCCGCCGGCAGTATCGATGAGTTTCATGATTTCGCCTCCATGCACATTTCCAGCCGCGTTCGTATCCGGCGGATTCATCATCTGAGCCATGGAAACTCTGCTTTCTTCTACTCGCTTTCCCTTCATTCAGTATTCTCCAAAGTTATCAAAAGGCTGATTGTGAAAGAGACCAAACAGTGCCGGAGCGGAGCAATCAGACGCAAGAAAAGGATTAACTTTTCCGTCTGTTCACTCCAGACTCCCTGCCTGATGAACAGGACAGAATATATCGCGTTGGAAATTCTTACACAAATCCGCACAGCGGGTTTTACCGCATACTATGCCGGCGGGTCCGTCCGCGACCGGCTGCTCGGCCGCCCGGCGAAAGATTACGATATCGTCACCGACGCACTGCCGGAGCAGATTGAAGCGCTGTTTGAGAAAACCGTCGCGGTCGGCAAAGCCTTCGGAGTCATTGTTGTCGTGCAGGACGGAATTGAAACCGAGGTGGCCACGTTCCGAACCGACGGCGGCTACCAGGACGGCCGCCGCCCCGATACCGTTGCGTTCTGCGGTGCGGAAGAAGATGCCAGGCGGCGCGATTTCACCGTCAACGGCATGTTCTATGATCCGATTGACGACCGGGTCACCGATTTCGTCGGCGGGAAAAACGATCTGGATAAAAAGATAATCCGTGCCATCGGCAATCCCGAAAAGCGTTTTGCCGAAGACCACCTGCGCATGCTGCGCGCCGTGCGGTTTGCCTTCACCCTCGGTTTTAAAATCGAACCCGACACCCGCGCCGCCATTGAGAAACATGCCGCCGATCTCGCTAAGATCAGTACCGAACGGATCGAAAACGAATTTTCGCGCATCCTCACCGAAAGCCTCCGTCCGGGGGACGCGTTGCGTGAACTCGTCGATCTCGGCCTGATGGAACAGATCCTTCCCGAACTGCTCCCCATGATCGGGCAGCAACAGCCGCCGCAGTTTCATCCCGAAGGGGATGTCTTTGAGCACACGGCTCTCATGCTCAACCTGATGAATCATCCGGCACGCACCCTGGCCTATGCCGTTCTGCTGCACGATATCGGCAAGCCGGCAACCGCCTTTAAGGGGGAAGACCGTCTCCGTTTCCACGGCCACGAACGGAAAAGTGCGGAAATGGCCGAAGAGATTCTGCGCCGCCTGCGGCTGCCGGCCAAAGAGATCAGACAGATTGTTAAAGCCATCGAGGGCCACATGCGCTTTAAAGATGTGCAGAAAATGAACCGCTCCACCCTGCGCAAGCTGCTCGGTGCCGATACGTTCGACTTAGAGCTCGAACTGCACCGGATCGACTGCGAAGGCAGCCATGGGATCCTCGACAACTATCATTTTCTGCGCGACAAACTGAAGGAGTTGGAACATGAACCAGCCCTTCCCGCCCGCTGGATCACCGGAAAAGACCTGAGCAAAATAGGCGTCGCACCGGGACCGCGCATGGGCGAGCTGCTCAAAGAAGCCTACGATGCTCAGCTCGAAGGCCGCTTTGCAGATCGAGGGGCCCTGCTCGCATGGCTGCGGCAGACTTCAGCCCAACAAAATCGAAGTTAGCTTTTTCCAACCCCCGGAAAGTGTGCAATATTGCCCCCGCATTTTCCGGAGCAACCTATGGCTAAAATTGAATATTCCAGGGCTCTTTGCGCGAAGCTGTTCAAAGCGGCCAATCCTCCATCACTCAAAACCGGCCACCGCCTCACCCGCTATGAAAACGGCGATGAATTGACGGTCGACATCACCGGGGTGCATCCGGCGGTCAAAGGCCGTGCAACGCTGGTGATTGATCAATTTCTCGGCGGAGGATTTGCCGGACAGGTTTACCGCTGCCGCCTCGCAGCACTCGATTTCCCGGAAGGGCAAACCATCGAAGGTCTTGCCGCCGGAAAACTCTACGCCGTCAAAATCATCATCCCGCCCTCCTCCTTTTCACTCTGGTTTCGCAATACAGTTTACTGGTTGGCGTTTCAGGGTCCGTTCAGTTCACAGGTCAATCTCGGCGCCTGCCGCTCCGGACTGATCCTGCAGAAACTGGTGCGACGCGCCGCAGAAATGAAATTCGGCCGCGAAACCGCCGTCAAAGATGCTTATGCCTCCTTCTGGGACACCCATCTCAACGCCTACGGAGAAATCACCGAATGGATTGAAGGCCGCATGTGGCTGCTCGAAGCAGACGATGAACTCAAGGGACGTAAAAACTGGCGCAGCATTTCGCTGGAACAAACAGGCAGCCCTGAATATATCGCCAAGCGGCGCTTCATGGATGGCATGGTGAGGCTGCTGCACGACATGGGCGCTCCGGAATTCGCCCGCCAGTACGAGTGGTGGACGATGAAAAGCCAGCCCAATGTCATGAAACGCACGGATCTGCCGGATGCCGATGGGCCCGCCGGCGGACTGTGCGCCATCGACTTCCGCGCCGGGCTGGCCCTGCTCCCGTGGCTGCCGATGAGCCCCGGCGACATCAAACTGATTTTTTCCGGGATCTTCAAACGCCGTACGCTCGTTCAGTTCGATCGCTGCAACACCGAAAAAATGAAACGTTTTCTGGATGCACACACTGAAATCTTCGCGGATATGCAGCCGGCCATCCGCGAATTTTTCGAACAGAACCGCGCCTATCGCCGCTCCCTGCCGGACATTACCCACCACGGCTTCCGCCTGTTTTCCGATGCCGGACTGCGTAAAGAAATTCGCGCCGGACTGATTGACGGATATCGCGCCGCCGGGCTGGCAGATGAGGCCTTTGCAGAGAAACTGGACCGCGGAGGCTCTCGCTTTACATTGTTCTATCTCTCCGGCGGGCTTCCAATCCTTGGAAAAATAATTCGCAAACGCTGGGGAAACACCGCCTATCGGGAACACGTTTCGGCAATTCTGACAGATTCCGGATACAGAAAAACCGCCCTGCGGGCACATGCCGCTGCCGGGCTGATCGGCTGGCACCGTACGGGTCGGGTCGACGAAAAACATACGGAGACCCTGCTGGTTCATCCCGGTCTGTTTCTGCTGGAACGCTGTACACTCGGCCTGCTGCCGGTCACAGTGCACCGTGTCGCCCTGCGGCCCAGTCGCATCAGAGATCGAATCCGCGACGGCTGGCACTTTCTGAAAAACTTTATCGTCAGTCCGGAATTCCGCGAACAGTGGTTTCTCAATGAAATTGCACGGGGTGAGAGAGACGGGATGCTCACGGCGGAAGAGCGTGCGGATCTCGAACGTGTTGTCAAAGATCCGTTTATTGTGCGCTATCTGAAATGTCTCGGAATCCATTTCGCCACCGTCCCGGTCACCCAGATTGTCAGTGTTCTGCTGGGCACCGGATGGGCCGTCTGGCTGCTGATGAACGGGTATTCGGGGGGGGAAGCGCTCGGTGCATTCGGGTTGACAGTTGCCGTCTTTCAGATCACGCCGATTTCCCCCGGCTCCATCTGTCGCGGCGGATTCGTGGTTTACCTGATCCTCAAAGAGCGCAACCTGCGCGATTACATCATTGCCGCGCCGGTGTCGTTTCTTAAATATGTAGGCTATCTCGCCTTCCCCTTGCAGATGACGAGCACCTACCCGCACCTCGCCCGTTTCATGGCGAGCCGCTGGGCCACCAATATGGTACATGTTGTCCCCGTCTTCGGCGAAAAAGGGGCGTTGCTTGAGCACTGGGTTTTCGACAGCTTCTTCAACTGCCCGCAGAAATTCGCCAAATGGGCGGCCCCTCGCATGCGCTGGCTGCTCAGCGGCTGGATGATTGCCGGACTGGCCCTTTACGGAACTGTACTGGCCGTCCGGACTCCGGATCTGACCAGCCCGCAAGGCTTCAACCTGATGCTCGGCACTGTTGTGATCTTCCTGCTGCCCCGCCTGCTCTTCTACCCGCTCATGACGAAGAAAAAACATCAGGCGGCCGAGAATGCAAAACTCTAACCCGGATATCCCTTCAATGTTTCAATGGGATCCGATCCCCGGGCCGCCAATACGTTATCAATAACATGCGGGATATTTATATGCACCTGTCTGAGCATTACAGAAAGGGTGTTTTTTACCCAAACTGATATTGTGTTTTCGAGGCCTGCCAATCAGAATCCATGCGAAAGTAAACCGAAGCTTATGCCGGAGCCGGCGCCGATGTTCCGGTCACTTCCTGGATGTATTCTGCACCGCCGGCCGATATCAAAACGGAAATAGCGCCGGTTGCTTAGATTGCCTGTCCAGAGCTGTTGAAATCGGCTCCGGCAGAGAAAAAATGAGGACATGTATGGATAAGAAGGAGAAGTTCAATGAATGTGTCAGAAGCCATTACCGCGAGAAAAAGTGTACGAGCGTATTTGGACAAACCGGTTTCCAGCGATGATCTGGAAAAGATCGTCGAAGCCGGTCAATGGGCGCCAAATGCCGGAGCCTTTCAGATTTCAGTGATCCGCAATGCGGGACTGCGACAGAAAATCAATCAATTGACGCTGGATGCCATGACTCATTCGGGCATTGAATTCCTGCAGGAGCGGGCATCCCTGCCGGGATATCAGCCGCTCTACGGCGCACCGGTGCTGATTCTGCTGTCCGCCCCGGCGGACGCCCCGCACAGCGCGGTCAATGCAGCACTTGCCGCGGAAAATATGCTCCTTACCGCAACCGGGCTGGGGCTGGGTTCGTGTTATCTTGTTTCTCCCACCCTGGTACTGAACAGCAAAGAGAACCGTGAACTGGCGCGTGAAGCAGGAATTCCGGACGGCTATAGACTGCAGTGTGCAATTATCGTGGGATACGCTGCCGCCGAGAACAAATTCACGGCGAACGAACGCACTAAAAAAGGAGCTGTAAACTATGTCGATTAAGCGGTTTTCCCGGTTTTGAATTTAAAAATTTCCGAACCGCAGGCCGAAATATCTGAACGTTACAGATTCAGACTGCTTTTCTCGCAAAGCCCTTCATAGAGTTTGCCGTTCAGTGCAAATCGAACCTTCATTCGTGTTCCATCCGCTTCGGAAAAAACTGTGACGGGCTGGCCTTCCGGGAGCACCGCGACTTTTCTTCCGTTGCTGATGGAATAAATCCACGCGTCGCGGGACGTCACCGTGTCGTGAGGGACAAAGACTGAAAGATCCGAGGGCACTTTTTTTTCACCGACATAGCGCCACCCGTTACGCTGAGCGTCTTTGGCCGTCCGCTCCAGTTCATGAAGTTTCCGCCAGTGACTTTCTGCGGAAGTTCCGTCCGGCAACTCGGTGCTGTTTCCATAAAGCCGCACCAACCCTTCTTCGGTCAGAATTTCATCGAGCCACCGGTCGTTAACGCGGATCAGGGCATAATAGCGCGGCACCCCCATCGAAGGAGCATACTCCCCCTTGGTATAGACGGTGAAACCTCTGCGCAGCCGTTTCTTAATGGTCTGCTCTGCCTGCAGCCCCATTTTCAGCGCAAAGTCCGGATCGTCCGCTCTCCAGTAGGTCGCCTGCTCTTTCAACCGGTCGCGCTTAAAATCCGAGTTGGAATCGGTTTCCGCTGTATCTACAAAATACAAACGGAAACGATTCTCCGTTTTCCCGCGATAAATCACCGAAGATTTAACCATAAAGCTGTCGCCGTCGTTAAAACTGTTTTCGACCAATGCACAGTTTTCAAGCAGCGTCCACTCGGCACCGCCCGCTGAGAAAAAACCCATTAAAAGAAAAAAATAAAGTCCTTTCATTAACCGCATTTTACGCAGCTCCGCAAAGCTTCAACAGAACGGCTTTTTGTGCATGAAGCCGGTTTTCGGCTTCATCGAAAACGACCGACTGCGGACCGTCGATCACTTCGGCGGTCTGTTCACAGCCGCGCAGCGCAGGCAGACAGTTCATAAAAATCGCGTCCGGTTTCGCGTGTTTCATCAGTTCCGCATTCACCTGATACGGGGTGAAAAGCTTGATGCGCGCGGCCTCTTCGTCCTTGGGAATATGATAGCTCATCCAGGAATCGGTATAAACCACATCCGCATCTTTGATCGCCTCGACCGGATCGTCCGTGATCACCAGTTCACAGCCTGACTCCTGAGCAAACCGCATGGCGGTTTCAGTGACTTCAACTGCAGGCATTTGTTCTTCCGGAGAGCCGACGCTGATATTGATCCCCAGCCTGGTGCAGCCGTTCATCAGCGAATGAGTCACATTATTGAACCCGTCCCCCAGATAGGCCAGCTTCAATCCTTTCAGCGTGCCCTTTTTCTCCTGAATGGTCTGCAGGTCGGCCAGCACCTGACACGGATGACTGTTATCGGTCAGCGCATTAATCACCGGAATGGCTGCGTGCTCAGCCATCTTAAGAATATCCGCGTGATTGAACAGCCGGGCCATAACCACATTGCACATGCGGCTGATCACTTTGATGGAGTCCTCGATGGTTTCCTTGCCGCCGCTCATCGGCGAAGTGCTCATGTCATAATAGATCGCATGTCCGCCGAGCTGAGTCATTCCGATTTCAAATGACAAACGGGTGCGCAGACTCGGTTTCTCGAACATCATCAGCAGGGTTTTCTGCGTCAATGCGCCGGCATAGTTCTGCGGTTCCGCTTTGACCTCTGCAGCCAGTTTGAGCACATCCAGAATTTCCTCTGCACTCCAGTCCTTAAGTGAAATCAGATGCTTCATTGTTCCTGCTCCTTGTAATAATCGCGCACAGCCCGGTCACAGCCGAATACACTGAGAATAAGCGCGGCGCGGATCCACATACCGTTACGCACCTGCCGCCAGTAGACCGCACGCGGGTCACTGTCCACCGCGGTATCAATTTCGGCACGGCGCGGCAGCGGATGCATAATCACTCCTGTCTCTTTCAACATCTTCAGGTGCTCTTTTTTAAAATGGTACATACTGGTGTCAATGGCGCGGCTTTCGTTATTAAGATCCCACTCATCCTGAATACGCGTCATGTATATTGCATCGGCTTGGGGAATGACTTTTTCAAAATCAAAGCTGATCTCATACGACATTCCCGCAGCATCGAGCTGCTGAAGAATATCCTCACCGATCTGAAGCTCCGGCGGGGCCACGAACCAGGCCTTCACCCCTTCGTACTGCGTGAGCAACCACGCCAGCGAACGGACCGTGCGGCCGCGCTTGAGGTCGCCGACAAATGCCACGGTTTTCCCGTCAATCCCGCCGCCGTTCTCGAAACTGCGTTCCAGCGTATAAATGTCCAGCAGAGCCTGAGTCGGATGCTGGTCCTTGCCCGAACCGGCGTTAATGACGGGAACGGGACGGGATGTATTGGAGAGCATCCAGGCAACCCGTTCGGCAAAACCGCCTTCCGGATGACGCATAATAATCAGGTCCACATACGAGCTGAAGGTACGCACCGTATCCTCGGATGATTCCCCCTTCACCTCGCTGGAGGTGGACGAATCGCGCACATCCATGCAATCGAGGCCAACCACCTGGCAGGCGGCGGCAAATGAAAGGTAGGTCCGGGAAGAGGGCTGCGCAAAATAGAGCATGGCACGGCGATCAAACAACTGCTCCTGAAGAAACCGGCTTCCTGTTCGTGTTTTGGCGATTCGGCGCACACAGGTGGCCAGCGAGCAGAGATCTTCAAGCAGCGATCGGCTGAACTGCTGAGCCACCAGCGCGTGAAAAATCCGGCCCTCTTTAAGAAAACAGGGAGCCTTTTCCATAGTGCTCAGTTCACTGAAATTCTCCCAGGTAATTTGATCCAATGCTCTCGTCTTGTTCATTGATCCTCCGTTTTCCAAAGTCTGGAAACTCTATATGCCATTTTTTACACCGAATTGGAAAGAGAAGATGATCAACAGGCTCCAGAAAGAATCCCCGTGCCGTTGGCAGCCGGAACGTTTTTCAGCACCTTCAGGGCCACGAGATAATATTCGACGGCTTTCGGTTCGTCATTTCTCCGTTTGGCGATCTCCGCGTTCATGAGGTTCCCGCTGGATCGCAGGAGGTGGTTTTTTATTCCGACGGTACTTATTCTGACAGCCATCAAATGGAAATCGATTCGAAAATAGATTTCCGGTATGGACCGGCGAGATCTCTTCCCGGCCGTTTTCGCGCTACTGCTGTTCCTTCTTTTTATATTTAAGGCGATTCCGACCCTCCAGAAGGCAGCAGGAGAGCTGTTTTTTTTCTCGATGTTGTGGGTGCTCGGTGGAGTCCGGCTCTTTGCCGGTTGTCTGCCGCTTTTTGCGTTTTGCCTGCTGGCCTTCCTGGAGGGAACAGTGTCACGTCCTGATTTAAAGTTGTCACTTTTTAGTTCTGCTTCTGTTTCAGTTAAGCTCCCGTCAGGGAGCGGTTTTTCTCAATCGGTACTCCCGGAGG
>JASKKX010000074.1 GCA_030153935.1 Verrucomicrobiota bacterium
AAGAACACAGAGGAGTGAAAGACTCTTACCCCCCGATGCGCTGGAGGGGCTCCGAGGAACCTCCGAGGGGAGACGTAGAGATAAAACGTGGAACGTGGGATGTGGAATAAACGGTGCAGGCGCGGCGCATATTCAGCGCGCCCGGAGGTCGCGCTCCACCCGGAGCTGACCCTGCACCGCGTCAAAACATCATGCGCGGGCCGCTTTCACCTGAGCGTGAATCCACGCATAGGTTTTTTCCATTCCGCTGCGCAGGCTCTGCGCCGGGCTCCAGCCGAGCTTTTCACGGATCAGTGTATTCTCCGAATTGCGGCCGCGCACGCCCAGCGGACCTTCAATATGTTTGAGCCGGATTTCCTTGTCGGCGATCTCCGCGACCATCCGGGCCAGATTGTTGATCGAGATCATTTCATCGGAACCGATATTCACCGGTCCCGCAAAATCCGATTCCATCAGCCGGCGGACTCCTTCGATGCACTCGTCGATATAGAGAAACGAGCGGGTCTGTTCGCCGTCGCCCCAGATTTCAATTTCACCGCCGTTTTCAGCCTCGGCCACCTTGCGGCACATCGCCGCCGGCGCTTTCTCCCGTCCGCCGGTCCAGGTGCCCTGCGGGCCGAAAATATTATGGAAGCGGGCGATATGCACCTCGATGCCGTGGTTGCGGTGATACGCCATATACATGCGCTCGGAAAACAGTTTTTCCCAGCCGTATTCACTGTCCGGCGCGGCGGGATAGGCCATCTCCTCCTTCAGGCCGGGGTTGTCGGGATCGGTCTGGATGGACTCCGGATAGATGCAGGCGGAAGAGGAGTAGAAAATTTTCCCGGCGTTTTTGGCAACCGCCTCATGCACCGTATTGAGATTGCACAGGGCTGAATTGTGCATCACGCAGGCGTCGTGTTCGCCGCTGAAAATATATCCAGCCCCGCCCATATCGGCGGCGAACTGATAAATCTCATCCAGGCCGTCGTCCACCACCTCGGCGACAATCCGCGGATCGCGCAGATCGCCGAGAACGAAATCGTCCGCCGGCAGGCGGGAAAATTCGTGCGCCTTGATGTCCACGCCGCGCACCCAGAATCCCTCCGCCTTCAACCGTTTCACCATGTGTCCGCCGATGAATCCGCCGGCACCGCAAACCAGAGCTCTTTTCATCTTCTGTATCCTCTCTCTCTTTTTTCCGGGAAAAACTGACCGGTTTTGCGCAGGTTGCGCGACACGCTCCCGTTGCTGATGCCGCCGATGCGCATCTTCACCGGCACCTCTGACCGGATTCACTTTTCTGTACCACCTTCAGTGTCAGTCTAAGCGGGTTCATATTAGTTGCTGCTGTTCTGTTTGTCCATCCCCGGTGCCGGGGATGGAATCGCCCGGGCCGCGAACTGCGCCGGGCTAACATAGCCCAGTCGACGACTGTGCGGCCGAAACCGGTTATATTCGTTCCGGCAGTCTCCGATCACCACAGGGCCTCCGCTCGCATCTCTTTGGGTTCGCGGGTCTCCCGTTCCAGCTCATTTACCCGGCGGTCCTTGTGGACATCCATCTGCCCGAACGGCTGCTTCCAGCGATGGGAGCTTACCGCCGAGATGTTGTTTTTCTGACAGGGGGTCTGGATGCTCTTAAGCCTCTGCTCTGCTTCGCGCAGGACAAGGAACTTATCATCTTGTATGTTCCTAATCCGATTCAAGTCACGGAAAAAAGGATTTCGAGAATGGGTCCTTAAACTCGTCGGAGAAATCCTTTTTTCCGTGTGAAGTTTGCGCAATCCTGAAAAAAGAACCTCGGCTTTTGCGGCCAACAAACGCCGAGGCCCGTCCGAGCGAGACCGTTTCGTTTCCCGTTCGCCTTTTGGCAGAACGAACAGAAGCCGTGGTCCGCCGGGTGGTTGCCATGTCCAACTCGAACTGTTGCAGGAGCCGGTCAAACGAGCTCGCATTAACAAGAAGGAGTGAGCATGAACTCGAATCAGAAAATATACTGCGGAGTCGATGTGTCCAAGAACCATTTGGATGCATTCATTCAAAGCAAAACGGTGCGTTTTGCCAATACGGTCAAAGGACAGGAAGTTGCCGCGCTGGCCGGTGTGGCTCCGTACAACCGGGACAGCGGGACATTCAGAGGCCGGCGACACATCTGCGGTGGACGCAAGAATCTGCGAGCCTGCCTGTACATGGCGGTCGTCAGCGCGACCCGCAGCAATCCGTATCTGAAGGCGTTTTATAGTCGTCTGGTAGAAGAAAATCATTGTCCTGAAAAGGTCGCTTCCTCGCCGCCAACTCCGCCGTCAAAAATCCAGATTTTTCGGTTGTGACTTAACACAGTTGCTTCTGTCGTGTACCGTTTACCCTTCTTCGCCGGGTCCTTTCCCTGGCCCGGACTAACACATCAGGGAGGCCGAAAAAGCGAGGTCACGTCACCCTGTAGCGGCGGCTTGGTCTGTGTGCATTCTGTCATCGCGTTTCTCTTGGTGTTCTCTGCGGTAATATCCTGCATTACAGCGGGTAACAAAGTAAACGCTTCTTTGTTCGTGCAAAATCGGGGATAACGCGGTTTCTGCGGAGCGCCGGAGTCCATCGAGCTCTCACGGCTTTTCGCAGAGGGATTCCGGCGGAAAATTTTTCCAATCCAGGAAAAAACAGCGTATATCTGCTCCGATGATTGGAATTTTTTGCGGAGAATTGTTATGAGCAGTACATTTGGAACCCTTTTTAAAGTCACGACGTTCGGAGAGTCGCACGGCAAGGCGGTCGGGGCGATCGTGGACGGCTGCCCCTCCCGCCTGCCGCTGACGGAGGCCGACATTCAGCCGCAGCTCGACCGCCGACGGCCGGGACAGAGTTCGCTCACCACGCCGCGCGATGAAGCGGATGCGGTGACGATCCTTTCCGGTACAGAAAACGGGGTGACGCTCGGTACGCCGATCGGCCTGGCGGTGAAGAACCGGGATCAGCGCCCCGGCGATTACGGGGAGATGGCGGTGCTGCCGCGGCCGTCGCACGCGGATTACAGCTATCTGATGAAGTACGGGATCAAGGCATCAAGCGGCGGCGGCCGGTCGAGCGCACGCGAAACCATTGGCCGGGTGGCCGCAGGCGCCATTGCCGAAAAATGGCTGAAAACCCATTTCAGCGATTTGTCGATTACCGCCTATGTGAGTTCCGTCAGTGAGATTGCGGCTGAAGTTTCAGCGGAGGGATTGTCCCGCGCTCTGGTGGACGCCACACCGGTGCGCTGTCCCGATGCGGACGCCGCGCGGAAAATGATTGCCGCCATTGAACAGGCGCGCGATGAAAAGGACTCTCTGGGCGGCACGGTGACCTGTATCTGTCGCGGGATTCCGTCCGGACTGGGCGAGCCGGTGTTCGACAAGCTGGAGGCGAAGCTGGCCCAGGCGATGCTCTCGCTTCCCGCAGTCAAGGGCTTTGAAATCGGCTCGGGCTTTGCCGGCACGCGGATGC
The DNA here is from genome assembly GCA_030153935.1 of Verrucomicrobiota bacterium. Taxonomy (GTDB): domain Bacteria; phylum Verrucomicrobiota; class Kiritimatiellia; order Kiritimatiellales; family Tichowtungiaceae; genus Tichowtungia. The sequence goes on from JASKKX010000074.1 coordinate 3,462, forward strand.
GCGGGTCGCAGCATAATGATGCGTTTATACAGAAAAACGGACGTCTCGGCACAAAAACGAATTACAGTGGCGGGATTCAAGGCGGCATTTCGAACGGCGAACCGATTGTCTTCCGCATTGCCGTTAAACCGGTGGCAACCATCGGCCTGCCGCAGGAAACGGCGGGGCTGGACGGGAGACCCGCCGTGCTTGAAGCGAAAGGCCGGCATGACCCGTGTGTTCTTCCGCGCGTCGTGCCGATTGTGGAATCGATGGCGGCGCTGGTGCTGGCGGATGCCGTTTTGCGTCAGGCCTATCGATGTTGAATCCGTCGGCCTTGCAAAAATCATTTAAGCCAATCTTCTCAGACCGGATCACAGGATTTACAGAATGACGGTTTGCAGCCGGAGCGAAGCGGAGCCCCCCCCATCGGTGCGGACCGCCGCCTGAAAACAGGGTTTTGCAGAGTCGACGAATTAAGGTTGCTTTCACGCATTTTTTTATTACCCTGTTTTCTTCTTTCAAACAAAGACGGTGGGTGTAGCTCAGCTGGTTAGAGCGTCAGATTGTGATTCTGAATGTCGCGGGTTCGAATCCCGTCACTCACCCCATTTCCGGTGGCGCGCGCCCTTCCAAGGAGTTTCCCATGCCAGACCGAAGACAAGATGAAACCCGGGATATTTATCGAAACAGCGCCCGCGATTTTGAGCGGGATTTCACTCCGCAGATTGCGCGGGAGCAACTGGAACAGCGGCAGCGGGACCTGCGCCGGAACCGGCTGGTTTCTCTGTTCTTCGGCGGAACGGTAGTCATTTTAGTCATCCTCCTGGTCGCTGGGGTTGTTCACGGTTTCCTGGGAAGCCCCGTTTCCGCGCCCGTTTCCGCTTCCCCGAAAGATGAAAAATATATTCCGCTCTATTCGCCGGCGGCGGATGAAGCCTGGGTGCTCGAGTACCGGCGGGGGGCGGAAGCGGCGGACACCGAGGCGGAGGCGGGTCCGAAGCCGCTCTCTGCGAAGTGGATTAAAAAGGCCGCCTATTATCTTATCACAGGGCAGCAGGCGCTGGCGGTTGATGCGCCGGAACAGGCCCTGGAAAATTTTCAACGGGCTGTCGCGATTTTCCCCGACATGCAGGGAATCCAGCGGGAAATCGGAATGCTGTATCTTCAGCAGAAAAAGTACACCGAGGCGGCGGCTCATCTGGAACAGGCCCTGGAAGAAGAAGAGACGTTCGATGTGCTGAACAATCTCGGCGCAGCCTGCATCGGCGCAAAAGAGTATGAAAAAGCGGAGAAAACGCTTCTGCGGGCGTGTGAGCTTTATCCGGAAAATCCTCTCTGCCACAAAAATCTTGCGGTGCTCTATCGTGAAACAGGCCGCGCGGATGACGCCCTGTATCAGTTTGAAAAATATTTTGAACTGCAGCCGAATGATATCGATACGATGCAGACCTATGCGTTTTACCTGACTGAACTGGGGCGCTGGAAAGAGGCCGCGACGTTCCTGACAGCACTGACACAGAAAGTGACCGATGTCGCGCCGATCTATTTCCTGCTGGCCCGGGTTCAGATTCAGAACGGGCAGCAGGATGAGGCGCTTGCCGCCCTCCGGCGCGGCACCCGGCTGATTGATCCCGAACTGGCCCTGGCCTGGATGAACCGGGATGAGTTCGATGCCGTTCGCAGTTCCGGCGAATTCAAACAGCTCGTTAATCAGCTCGAACTCGCCGCGGTGTCGCTTGAGGATCCCCGCTGAACGCTCTTCCCGGCGATAAACAGATGGTCCCTTCTCCCACCGGCCAGCAAAGCCGGCCGCTCCGCTGCAGGCTGCGGGTTTGCTGCGGATGAAAAAACCGCTGCAGGCGGGTCACGGTTTCCGCATCCGCCCGGGCATCGCTGATCACCAGGGTTCGCAGCCGGTTCACGCCCTTCCGCTGCAGGAGCCGGATGGTGCGCGCCGTGTAAAACGGGTCGCCGTCGCTCACCAGAATCCAGCGGTCCGGCGGCAGATGCAGGGCGGTTGCGGAATCTCTCTGCGCAAACAGTTCGATTTCCCGGACCGGCCGCTGTATCCGAATCCCCCAGAGCAGGAGCGCAAGGAGAACCAGCAGCACGGCCGGTCTGCGCAGGCGGGCCGGGCCGGCGAACAGCAAGGTCAGTCCGCTGTACCAAAGAAGGACGGTCCACTCCGTCGGGGCACGGATAAAGCGCCACGTTCCGGGAACTTCGGCGATCCAGTGAATGATCGCGAGCAGCAGGTCGATAAAAAGCCGGTTGGCGTGACTGAAAAGCAGTCCCGCCGCCGGGAAAAAAGCGCCGCTGAAAAGAGTCAGACAGCCGGTTAAAACAATCATAAATGTCATCGGGATAATCACGAGATTACCGACCGGCGCCGCCGGAGAAAAGGTGTTGAAAAACAGCGCGGTGAGTGGTGCGGAAAAGAGCCATGCCGCCAGTGAGGTGATTCCCAGCAATCCGATTCCCCGCAGCGGTGCCGCGCCGGACTGCCGCAGCGGCAGGGTCCAGCGCGGAGTGCGGATTCCATTTATCCGCCGGACAGTAAAACCGTGAACCATGACGATGCCGCTGACGACCGTGAAGGAGAGCAGAAAGCCCGGATCACTGATCTGTTCCGGACGGACGGCCAGCATGAGAATGGCCGCCAGCGCAACGGCCGACGGGACATCGGGGCGTCGGCCGGCCAGCGGCGCGATAAAATAAACCGCCGCCATGGTGAATGCGCGCAGGGCACTGGGTTTCATTCCGGTGGAAACCGTGTAAAAAAGCAGGGAGGGAATCAGCAGCAGTCCCCAGAGCCGTTTCGGCACGCCGGCGATTTTGAGAACGGCGATCAGGATGGCGGCGATCAGGCCGACATGCAGTCCGGAAATGGCAAAAATATGCAGTGTGCCGGTCGCGGCAAAGGTCTGATAAAGATCCGCCGGCAAGGATTGCCGATAGCCCAGCAGTAAAGCATGCAGCAGCCGGGTCTGTTCGGGAAATGCCTCCATGCCGTGTTCGAGAATCCCCGCCGCCCGCCGCCGGATCTCATAACACCGCCCGATCCAGCCGGTATGCGCGGGAGAGGGGATCAGGACCGCCTCTTTTCCCGCGGCACTCAGCACGCCGGACGCATTCCGGAAGCGCCGCTCATAGCCGGTGTACCGTCCTGCTATCTTCCAGCGCTGACCGTACAGGACCGGGGTTTTCGGATTGCGCAGATAGACCTGAATGACGTTCCGGCTCCGGATCCAGCTGCCGTCTGGACAGACGGCGTCCGTTTTCAACCGGAAAGAGGTCTGCCCGTTCTGATCGACCGGGTCACTGATTACCTTTCCCGCCACGTTCCGGCGGTCTGTTCCCGTCTCCGGATGTGAAAGCGTCGCGCTCTGTAAATACAGAGCATTTTCCACGCTGATGCAGGCAGCGGCCAGGCTGAAGCCGACGAGGTAAAAAAGAACGGAGGACGGTTTGCGGCAAAGCAGCGCCAGCAGCAGCGCACTGATCCCCAGCGAAAAAAGCGGATGAATCCGCAGGCACTGGCCCAGCCACAGGCCGCCGGCGACAGACAGGGCCGCTGCCGTTAGCGGGCGTCGCACCTGTTGAGCCGGTCGTATAGCGGGCCTTTCGTTTTATCGGTCGAGCGGAAGCGTTTCAGAATCCGGCTGTTCCGGACGTTTTTGGACGAGATCCGGCGCCGGCGCGGTTTTTCCTGTTTCATCCCGGCGGGGTTCAATCCCCATGACCTGTTTCGCAAGGGAGCGGAAGTCGACGGTTTCACGCACCGGATCAAATCCGGGGTCGCGAAGCCACGAAGCGACAACCGGTTTCCCGTAGAGAGTGGCGGCCTGCCCCAGAAAGACAACCGCGTTCTCCGCATCCTGCAATTGGGCATAGCAGAGCGCCAGTCCATAATAGACAGCAGGTTCTGCAGATCCCCCGGCCAGTTTGAGATAATATGAAGCGGCGGTTTTCCATTTTTCGCGCGACCTGTAGATCTCCGCGCAACCCCGCAGGGCGGCTTTGCTGTGGTCGTCATTCTGCAGGATCCGGCTGAACAGGCCCAGCGCCCGGTCCGGATCGCCCAGCGCCATGCAGAAGGCGGCCGCCGTCTCAAGAACGGTTATGTTATCGGGCTGTTCTTCAAGCAGCTGATCGGCCAGTTTCAGCCCGGGCCCGGCTTGACCGGTCTCCCGCAGCGCCGTGAGCAGTTTGATCTTAATCTCCCGCTGCCGGCTGTCCTGATCCAGAAGACGAATGCCGAGGGGAATCGCTGCGGCATACGCGCCTTCACTCAGATAAATGTTCATCAGAAGCTGCTGCGCGGCCCGATTGTCCGGAACCGCCCGGAGCGCCTGGTTTAAGCGCACGACAGCTTCATCGTTCATTCCCTTCAGAGCCAGCGCTTCGGCGGCCCGCAGGTTCCGCTCCGCCAAAGCCCATTTTTCAAGGCGGGTCCCGAGCTGTGAACCGCGGACTGCCGCGGCACCGGCTCCGTTCTCTGCCGGAGTTTCCGCGATGGTTTGATTCATCTGAACGGAATCGGCCTCTCGCTGCCGCTGTTTCTTTTCAGACGATTCCGCCAGACGGTCCGGAAGCTGCCTGAGCAGAATAAACCCGCCGACCAGGAGAATAATTATCAGTGCGCCCCGCAGCAGCAGAAAACCTATCGCCCGGCGGCCCGCCCGGTTGCTGTTTTCCTGCCGACCGGAGTGATGCCGGGAAGTACGACCGTCAACCGGTCCTGCTGAGCTTTCCGGGCGGTCATCCAGAGGCGGTTCCCCGTCCTGTTTTGAATAAAAGCCATCCCCCGGCGGCAAAGCCGGCGGATGCTGACGGGAAACGGCCTGTCCGGCAGTCTTTCGACCGAAGAATTTCATGTTTTTCGAAGGGTGAATTTAAAACAATTGCAGTATCCGACGTGCCGCGTAGAGTGTCAAGCGCTGCCGGATTCGGTTTGTATGAGGTTTTTATGGAATGGTTTGTTCTGGTTTTTTTGTCGTTTCTCGCCCTGCTTGTGCTGATACAGCTCGGACTGGCACTGAACAGCAGCGCCCGCCAGGATACCCGGCTCGATATGCTGACCCGCACTCTCAATACACTGACGGACCAGCTGGATGCCCGTGCCCGCAAAAGCGAAGAGGTGGTTCAGTTCCAGATTGAAAAGCTGATTACCTCCAATAATCAGCGACTTGAACAGATCGGCGAAAAAGTCGAGCAGCGGCTGGATAAAGGATTCAGGGAGACCACGACGGTCTTCAGTGATGTTCTCAAACGGCTGGCCCTGATTGACAAGGCGCAGGAAAAAATCGCCGAACTCTCCGGAAATGTTGTCAGCTTGCAGGAGGTGCTGTCGGACAAACGTTCACGTGGCGCATTCGGGGAAACCCAGCTCAATGCACTGATCACCAACATGCTTCCGGAAAACAGTTATGCCTTCCAGTATACATTCCCCAACGGCGTCCGGGTCGACTGCGTCCTCTTTCTGCCGCAGCCGACCGGCACAATCTGCATTGACTCCAAATTCACGCTGGAGAGTTATCAGAAGATGACCGATATCCATTTGCCGGAATCCGACCGGAAAACAGCGGAAAGTCAGTTCAAGACCGATATCCGCAAACACATTCGGGATATTGCCTCCAAATATATTATCCCCGGAACAACAGCTGACGGGGCGATGATGTTTATTCCCGCCGAAGCCGTTTTTGCTGAAATCCACGCCCATCACCCCGATCTGGTGCGCGAGGCGCAGCAGCTGCGGGTCTGGATGGCTTCGCCGACGACGATGATGGCCATCCTCACCACAGTGAATGCGGTGCTCAAGGACGAAAAAACCCGCAAACAGGTTCATATTATTCAGGAACACCTGATTGCCTTGGCTCAGGACTTCAGCCGGTTTCAAGACCGTATGGATAAACTGGCGCAGCACATTGATCAGGCCAACCGCGATGTCGAACAGGTCCAGACCTCCGCCCGGAAAATCACCAGCCGTTTCGATAAAATTGAAAAGGTCGATCTCCCCGGGGCAGCCTCTTCTCTTCGGGACGGCGAAGGCGCAGACTAGCCCGCATATTTCATGAGCAGCAGAGTCTTTCCCGCGGAGGCGCGGAGGACGCAAAGACCGCTTTTCACTGATTTTTGCGGGGCAGCAGGGGAATCTTTACCCCCCCGCTGCGCTGGAGAGGCTCCGGGGAACTTCGGAGGGGAGACGTAGAAGTAAAACGTGGAACGTGGGATGTGGAATGAACGACGCAGGCGCGGCGCATATTCAGCGCGCCCGGAGGTCGCGCTCCACCTTTCACAACCTTGCTCTCTGCAATGTCAGGTGGAGCGGGCGCTCCGCGCACGCTGAAGACGGTCGAGCGGAGCACACGGCAATCAGCGCGCCCGGAGAAAGATTCTTTACCACCCGCTGCGCTGAAGTAGAGATCAGGGAGAAGAAGAGACGGTAACGGTGAGAATTAATTCGGCTTAGCTCCGTGCTCTCTGTGACTCTGTGAGAGATTA
>JASKKX010000075.1 GCA_030153935.1 Verrucomicrobiota bacterium
ATGCAGAAATTAATTGCGACTTGAGGGTGCCGGGCGGGTTTCCGGTTCCTTTTCGGGATGGTTTTGCACGGTGAGTTCTGCGTGTTGAAGATGCCGAGAACGTGTAAACCGACAGCAAGATTCTTCAGTGAGGCGAGCGATCGCGCTCCGTGGTGGTTGCGGATGCGGCTGCGATCTTCCCTGTAAGTGGTGTCGCGCGGCGGGTGCAGTTTGTTTTCAATGCTCCGGTGCCCCCCGTTGAGAGCGAGCAGGCCGGGTTCGTTCTTCCCCTTGCGCACTTCGTATCATCCGCAGTTAAACGATCCCCGAAGTTTTTTCGTGTTAATTTGAGAAAGAGGCGGCTAAAAGTATACCCATGAGAACCGAAAAAGACTCTTTAGGCGAATTGAATGTGCCGGATGATGTGCTCTACGGCGTGCATACCTGCCGCTCGATTGAAAATTTCCATATGTCCGGCGAAAAAATGCCACTCGAACTGATTTACGCCATGGTGCAGCTTAAACAGGCCTGCGCCGCCGCCAACGCGCAGCTCGGCCTGCTGCCGCACGGCAAGGCCGTTGCCATTGCCGGCGCCTGCGGCGATGTGCTGAGCGGAAAATACGATGATCAGTTTCCCATCGATATTTTCCAGGCGGGCTCCGGCACATCGAGCAATATGAACGTGAACGAGGTGCTTGCGAACCTTGCTGCCGAAGCCCTCGACGGAACGCGCGGCGATCGCAGCCTCGTTCATCCCAACGACGATGTGAACATGGGCCAGTCGACCAACAATGTCTTCCCCTCTGCCATTCGTATTGCCGCTGTTCAGCTCTCCGGCGAACTTTCCCGGGCCTTGAAAAATTTGATTCTGGCATTAGAAGAAAAGGGTCAAACTTTTTCCAATGTCTGGAAAAGCGGCCGCACGCACCTGCAGGATGCCGTGCCGGTGACGCTGGGTCAGGAATTCACCGCCTGGGCACAGGCTCTGCGCAAAGCAAAACGCCGGATTGCCTGCGCCCGCATGGACCTGCATGAACTGGGAATCGGCGGCAACGCGATCGGCACCGGGGTTAATACGCCGGCCGCGTTCCGCGGAGAAATTATCAAGGCGCTGAATCAGGCGACGGGTCAGGAATACCGCATTGCGGAGAACGGCATCGAAATCACCCAGTTTCTTTCCGATCTGGGCGCGTTTTCCGGCGCGCTGAAAATGCTGGCGCTCGATCTGAATCAAATCGTCAACAACCTGCGCCTGCTCAGTTCCGGGCCGAATACGGGGCTCGGTGAAGTCAACCTGCCGCCGGTTGAACCGGGTTCGTCCATCATGCCGGGCAAGATCAACCCAAGCATCTGCGAAGCCGCCAATATGGGTTGCCTGCAGGTGATCGGCAATGATGCGGCGGTCGCGGCGGGTTGCGCGGCGGGTCAGCTGGAACTCAACACGCACATGCCGCTGGTCGGCGCCAATCTCGTTAAATCGCTTAAAATTCTCACTGAAGTCTGTGCGGCTCTGGACGAAAAATGTGTGCACGGCATCACCGCCAATGAAGCGGTCTGTAAAAATTATTTTGAACGCAGTGCCGGACTGCCGACGATCCTGAATCCGATCCTTGGCTACGATCGGGTCGCTCTTCTCGTCAAGGAATCCCTGTCGACGGGGAAACCGCTGACGGAACTGGTGCGTGAGAAAAAACTGATGCCGGAAGATGAATTTAAATCTCTTCTTACCCGCTCGAACGGGCCTTCATTATAGTATCCTTTCCGCTGTGATTTTTCATCGCCTTTACGGCAGTTCATTCTTAGTATCCGTTTTTGCAGGAAAACAATGACGATGAGCATTTTGATTAAACAGATTGAATGGAACGGATCTCCCGTCGATGTCTTTATTAACGGGAATATCATTGAAACCATCGGCGACTGTACCGGGAAGAAAGCCGACACGCTGATCGACGGCAGCGGCAAAGCAATCCTGCCGACCTTCCACAATGCACATAATCACGCGGCCATGACGATCCTGCGCAGCTATGCGGATGATCTGGAGCTGTTCACCTGGCTGAATGATCATATCTGGCCGTGCGAAGGACAGTTCACAGAAGAGGATGTCTACAACGGAGCCCGCCTGGGGTGCCTGGAAATGATCAAGTCCGGGACCACCTTTTTCAATGACATGTACTGGTTCTGGCACGGCACAGCCCGCGCAGTCGAGAGCATGGGACTGCGTGCCGCCCTTGGAACGTCTTTTATTGATTTCGACGACCCGGTCAAGGCAAGGGAACAGATTGAATTGCATGAGCGGCTGTTTGAAGAACGGACGCAATACAGCGACCGGATCATCTACCAACCCGGCCCGCATGCGGTTTATACGGTTTCCGGCGATTCGCTGCGCTGGTGTGCCGAATTCGCGGCGAAGCATGGATTAATGATTCATATTCATCTTTCCGAAACGCAGAAAGAGGTGGAGGATTGCCTTCAAAAACATGGCATGAGACCGCCGGAATATCTCGACTCCCTCGGATTTCTCGATTCCAATGTCGCTGCCGCCCATTGCGTCTGGCTGACGCAGCAGGAGATGGAGCTGCTCGCCGCACGCGGCGTCAAGGCGCTGCATTGCCCCGTATCGAACATGAAACTCTCTTCGGGGAAATTCCGTTTTACCGACGCATCAAACGCCGGAATGAAAGTGGCCATCGGCACGGACGGCTGTGCATCAAACAACAGTCTGGACATGAGTTCGGAAATCAAAATCGCCGCCCTGCTTGAAAAACATTTTACAGGCGATCCGACCGCTCTCGACGCACAGACCGCCTGGCATGCCGGGACGCGCGCCTGTGCAGAGTTTTACGGCCTCAACAGCGGCATAATTGCCGAAGGCGTTCTGGCCGACTGCATGCTGGTGGATCTGAGCAACGAACGGCTGGTGCCCGGGCACAACCTGATTGCCGATATGGTTTACAGCGCCGACAGCAGCTGCATTGACACCGTCATCTGCGACGGAAAAATTCTGATGCAGCACCGAAAGGTGGCCGGCGAAGAGGAAATTATTGCCAAGGGCCGCGAATTCAAGAAAAAATTCAGCCGCTGAACAACCGAAGCGACTGCTACGCGGTCATCATCCTCTCCGAAATCAGCCAGACCCTCCGAGAACAACCTCAGCGGCGATTAATAAGCATCCGCCCGCAGAAGTTGCAGATAACAAGTTTCGCCGGGTTGAGTGCATCATTGATAACCTGCGGCGGAAGCTTCATGTGACATCCGGAACAGTGTTCATTTTCAACTTCAACAACGGCAAAGTCACTTTTATTGGCAAAGAGCCGCTCATATTTTGAAAGCAGTGACGAATTGATATTGCCGGTTAATTGTCTGCGGGAAGCGATCAACGTGTCGATATCCTCCTGCACTTCCTGGAAACGTTCTTCGAGCATTTCCAGCTCCTCGGCAATGCCGCCCTCTTCTTCTTTGAGGTCGGCTTCGCGTTCGGCGAGAACCGTTTTCACGGCGTCGGATTTTTCCATCAGACCGAGTTCGCGATCTTCAAGAGCAGAGATTTCTTTTTCTTCAGCGGCCACCTGATTCAGCAGCGCGCGGTACTGCTCGTTGGTCTTGGCCTCCATCTGCTGCTGTTTGTATTTCGTAATTTTCTCGCGGCGGGCGCCAATTTCCACTTCGATCTGTTTGAGATCAGCCGTTATTTTTTTGAAATCGGCCCGGGTGGCCTCGAGTCGGGTTCTGGCTCCTTCGAGCTGTTTTTCAACATCAGCTCTTCGGGCGGGAATGTCGCGGATTTCGCGTTGAAGTTTTGATATTTTACGGTCTTTTTCCTGCAGTGCCAGCAGTGCTTCGAGCGGATGCGCCATTGTTACGGTCTCCCTTTCTAAACCAACAGAACAAAATAAAGCGAAGAGCATACGGCGCGGACCCGGATCCGACAACAGAAAAAAATACGATCTAACTTCCGGGGTGCACCAGCGGCAGCTTTTCCCTGCAAAGAGGACACACCGCAGGCTCCCAGACAACCGGTTCGATATTGAGCAGGCTGACCAGCGGATGAGTAAATTCCGCTTTGCCGCCGCTGCGGTTGACCAGCACGCCGATACTCTGCACCGCACCCCCGTGCCGCTCGACAATATCCACCGTTTCCTGCACCCGTCCGCCGCGCGTGATCACATCCTCCGCGACAAGAAACCGCTCGCCTTTTTCGATTTTAAAGCGACGCAGCATCAGCGCTTTTTCTTCATTCTTTTCCACGAAAATAAAGCGTTTCCCCAGCGCACGGGCCATCTCATGACCGACAGAAATTCCGCCGAGTGCCGGAGCAATGACGGTATCGACCTCCAGCGCCCCCGGATGGATTCTCATTTTCTGAACCAGAGCTTCGCAAACCTGCGCCGCAACACGGGGATATTGAAGAAGCAGTGCACACTGAAAGAAACGGTTGGAATGGAGTCCGGAGCGGAGTTCAAAATGTCCGGAGAGCAATGCTCCGGTCTCTTCAAAAAGCTTGATCAAATCTGTTTCGCTCATTCATTCTCCTGCTGACCAGCAGCTGATTCGGCCAGCAAATCACTGACTGTCTGCTTTAATTCTGTTATGTTAAACGGCTTTTCAAAGATCCGGGTCGCACCCAGCTTTTCAGCCAGATCGAGATAATGTTCCGCACGCACGCGCCCGCCGCCGGACATAACGATGATTCGGGCAGAAGGGGATTTCTGCCGAATCGCCATGAGCAGTTCAATGCCGTCGCAATCCGGCATGATGATATCCGTGATGATCAGGTCGAACGGTTCCCGGTCCAGAAGACGCTGGGCATCCAGACCGTTGGCCGCCTCGGCAAAAAAGCGGGTTTCGCTGTCAAGTACAGCCCGCACCAGTTCACGGATGGCCGCTTCGTCATCAACGATCAGAATTCTTTTCAGTTTCATCCGTTCTCCGGCAATCCGTTTTCAAAGCTGAGACGATAGTCCTGTCCCCCCCCGAATTCAAGAATGCGCTGAACATGTTTGCCGAGAATATCGGCTTCCAGATTCACCCGTGTACCGGGTTTAAATTCGGACATATCTGTCTCTTCGATCGTATGGGGAATAATATGGATGACAAACCCGTCATCTAAAAGTTCCGCAACCGTCAGGGAAATTCCATCCAGCGCAATCGACCCCTTGTACACCATCAGCATCAGCATGTTCTGCGCGCATTCAATGGTGAATTTCCAGTCCCGGTCAACTTGTTCAATGCTCCGCACAGTTCCCACGCCGTCTACGTGGCCGGTCACAATATGCCCGCCCAGTGTGTCGCCTAACGCCAGGGCGCGTTCGAGGTTCACAATCGATCCCGGCCCCTTTTCCCCGAGATTGGTTTTATCGAACGTTTCAGTGAGCACATCAAAGCAGAAGCTTTCACCTTCAACAGCAGCGACCGTCAGGCAGGCCCCGTTGACGGCGATGCTGTCGCCCAGCCGGACCGGCGCATCAAACGGACGGTTCGGCGTAAGTCTGATCCGGCCCGAGGCACCCTGCATAGTAATCTCATCAATAATTCCAAGCCGTTGAATAATTCCTGTAAACATCTATTCCTCCCTGACCGGACCGGCCGTTATTAAAACATCTTTCCCGCATCTTTCCAAGGTCTGGAAATTTAAACGCGGCATATCCGCCAGCCGCCAGCTTTTTTTTCCAAACATCGGAACTCCCCCGCCACCGAGAATCGACGGCGCCATAAAAAACATAAATCGATCCACCAGCCCGGCGCGCACCAGCGAACCGGCCAGCTCTCCGCCGCCTTCGCACAGCACATGCAGAAAGCCGCGGTTTCCGAGATCCCGCATAATTTTTTCCAGCGAATCGTTCATCACAAGTGTACGGTCCGCGGCTTCGTCCGTGAGCACTCTCGATTCCGGAGGGACATCGGTGCCGACAACGATTCTCCATGGGGATCGACCTCTGGCCGGTCGCGGCAAAAGCGACGGATTGTCCATGCGCACCGTCCCGGCTCCAACCAGAACCGCATCGGCGGAACGACGCAGTTCCTGTACTTTGGAACGCGCCTGCGGGCCAGTGATCCATCTGGACCTGCCGGACTCGTCGGCAATCCGTCCGTCGATCGTGATGGCCAGCTTAAGCGTCACATAAGGCATCCCGGTGAGAATCCGTTTGGCAAACGGCGCAATCAGTGCCTCCGCTTCCGCCCGGCAGACTCCGGTAATCACGTCGACTCCTGCCCGGCGCAACAGACGAATCCCCCGCCCTGCGTGAACCGGATTGGGGTCTTTCGTGCCGATCACCACATGGCGAATACCGCGTTCCAGAATCAGATCGGTACAGGGCGGGGTCCGGCCCTGCGTGGAACAGGGCTCCAGCGTAACGTAGAGCACTGCGGATTGTCCAATGGCCGGAACTGTTCTCAGGCAGTTGACTTCGGCGTGCGGCCCGCCGGCTTTTTTATGAAAACCCTCCGCAATAATCTTCCCATTCTGCACCAGCAAAGCCCCGACCGGCGGGTTGGGACGCGTCAGCCCTTCGCCGCGCCGTGCCAGCGCGAGCGCCCGCTGCATGAATGACTCATGGAGGCTCATTGGGTCGTGTAAGTGCTCCGGGAGGGTCGATCAATCTCCTTCTGTACCCGGTCCAATACTCCGTTCACAAAGCGGCCGGAACCTTTCCCGCTGTAGGCCTTGGCAATTTCCACTGCCTCGTTGATTGAAACCACCGGCGGAATATCGCCGCGAAAAAGCATTTCATAAACCGCGACGCGCAGAACGATACGATCCAGAACTCCGAGACGATCCACATCCCAGTTATCGGTGTATTTTGCAATGGTCCGGTCGACATCACGCTGCTTCTCAATCACGCCATGCACCATTTCTTCAACATAGATGCGGTCCCGGTCGGAGGGATTTCGCTCCTCGTCGCTCCAGAAGTCCGCCAGGGCAATGTCCAGATCATTCGGGTTGAATTCCGTCTGAAATAAAAGCTGCACAGCCCATTCACGTGCCTGCCGGCGTCCGGTAATTTTACTCATGAGATTCCTTTATCTGCTTCAAAACGTTGGCCGTTTCAATGGCCGCCTCGGCCGCATACCAGCCGCGACTGGTGCGACTGCTGGTGCAGCGCGCCACAGCCTGTTCCCAGCTGCGCGTACCGACAATTTCATTAATCACCGGAACGCCGTGTTCCCGGGCAATATCGAGCAATGCAATGCCGGTGGAGTCGCCAATCATCTGTGCGTGGGGAGTTTCGCCTTCCACCACAACGCCCAGCGCAATCAATGCGTCGTACTTTCCGCCCTTGGCCAGCTCATTGATTACCACCGGAATTTCATAGGCACCCGGCACCTGAAAAAGTTCAATATCCGTAGTTTTCGCACCGTTTTCCTCCAGACACCGGGAGGCATCGTTCGCCAGCTGCCGCGTCAGTTCTTCATTAAAACGGCTGACAACAATCGCAAATTTCAATCCTGCCGCGTCCAGATTCTTTGCCTGCTTTATTCCTTTTGCCATATCGTACTCCGGAAATCTTTTCTTATTATTAAAGTCTTATGATTAAAGCATGTGGTGCAATTTATCACGTTTGGTATTCAAGTAGCGCACATTATGCGGTGTGGTGGGAAGAACAATCGGTATACGTTCAATGATTTCGATGCCGTATTTATCCAGCCCCTCAATCTTGGCCGGGTTATTGGTCAGCAACCTGATTTTGCTCATCTCAAGATCTTTGAGAATCTGTGCTCCGACCCCGTAATCGCGTAAATCCGGGGCAAATCCCAATTGAACATTGGCTTCTACCGTATCGAGCCCCTGATCCTGCAGTTCATACGCATGGATTTTTTTAGTGAGCCCGATCCCGCGGCCTTCCTGCCGCATATAGACAACCGCGCCGTAGCCGTACTCGCTGATCATCTGCATGGACCGCTGAAGCTGGTCGCCGCAGTCACAGCGCGCCGAGCCGAATACATCTCCGGTGAGGCATTCACTGTGCACCCGTACGAGCGGAAAAGGTTTATCAGCCGACGGAGTTCCGAGGAACAGTGAGAGATGATCTTTATGATCAACGATTGAACTGTAGATGCGCAAATTGAAATCTCCCCATCGGGTGGGCATTTTCACTTGGCGCTCCATGGTGACCATCTTCTCGTTAAGATAACGGTATCGGACGATCTCCGCGACAGATGTCATTTTCAACTTATGTGTTTTGGCAAACTGAATGAGTTGCGGCAGGCGCGCCATGGTGCCGTCATCATTCGTGACTTCGCAGATCACTCCTGCCGGGGTCAGGCCGGCCATTCTGGTTAAGTCGACCGCAGCTTCCGTATGGCCCGTCCGTTCCAGAACCCCACCGTTCACTGCAATCAGCGGAAAGACATGTCCCGGACAGAGCAGGTCTTCCGGGCGGGCATCTTCCTTAACAATCGCCTGAACCGTCATCGCCCGTTCCTGGGCACTGATGCCCGTCGTACAATTCGCAGCATCCACTGAAACTGTAAATGCCGTTTTAAACTTATCTCCCTCATGCGAGACATTCATTCTCTTCAATCCCAAATGCGCCGCGCGGTCCGCGGTAATCGGAACACAGACCAATCCCCGGGCATGGGTAATCATAAAGTTAATATGATCCGGCGAACAAAATTCCGCCGCACAGATTACGTCCCCCTCGTTTTCACGGTTTTCGTCGTCGGTGATCAGAATTATTTCACCTTGCTGCAAGGCTTTCATAACATCTTCAACGGGATCAAACAGCTTCTCACTCATTATTGATTTTCTCCAATAAATGCAAAAACCCTGAAGACGGTGTGTCTTTCAGGGCATCCAGGTTTTGCATTCGTTTATCTTCTCCCATCCAGACTTTACTGTCGGTTGCAGAATCGCACTGCATCTGCCTTTCGGCTCGCGGACTTTGACCGCCGGTCGGGAATTGCACCCTGCCCTGAAGATAGAGAGAGATTATTATCATTTCGTGAGCAGGTTCAAGTACATTCTAATTTTCTCCAAAATCGACCAATGCGCTTTCACGCAGACTGAGAAAGTCGTCGGCCCCTTCACGGGTTTTACGTCCGATGATGATGTGATCAAGCACGTTGATTTCCATGGTCCGACCCGCCTCCATCAGTTTTTTCGTAATGCGCACATCCTGTGCAGACGGCGACGGATCGCCCGATGGATGGTTGTGCGCCAGAATCACTGCCGCCGCAGAATACTGGATGGCCGGCTTAAAAATTTCACGCGGATGAATCAGACTTGAATTCAGTGTGCCTTTTGACACTTCAGCCGGCGGGGCGATCAGCCGGTTTTTTATATCCAGCAGCAGAACCCAGAAGACTTCGCGATCCAGGCTGCGCGCCCGTTCGCGCAGCACGGCGGCGGCCTCTGCCGGTGAAGCGATACGCGGGCGCTCCCCGATGTTCTCCTGCACCAGTCGCCGACCGATTTCCAGCGCGGCTTTCAGAATCTTTGCTTTTTCTTTGCCTATGCCGCGAATCTCCTGAAGTTCGGCAGCGGAAGCACGGGCGAGTGCGCTGAGCGATCCATACTGCAGAAGAAGTGATTCCGCCAACTCAACCACATTCAGTCCCGTCGTGCCGGTTCGCAGCAAAAGCGCCAGCAGATCGGACTCCGAAAGATTTTCCGGACCGAGACGGTCATACTTTTCGCGCGGCTGAAGTGCTTTGGGCAAATCTCTGGCCCGCACCGTATAGGCTCCGCGCTCCTCATTGATCCGCCGTCCAATCATTGGAAAAAGATGTACTGTTTTTTCCGGGGTTTGGAAACATTTCTTATCGAATGTAAAAAAGGCAGGCTTTTATTTTTGGCATATGCTATTTATGAATCATGCCAAGACCGCACATACAACGACAAATCGAATATTGCCTGAATGCCACGCATTTCAAGCCGCAGGGCATTCCGATGCAACTGCTCGAAACGGTCGAGCTGGCAGCAGACGAG
>JASKKX010000015.1 GCA_030153935.1 Verrucomicrobiota bacterium
TTGTCATGGACAGTGAGTGCCAGCGTGTCGCCGAAAATGTTATTCACCGGCACTTCCCTGATCATTCGATTCTTGGCGAAGAAGGCTGCAGCGCAACCGAGCATAAAACTGAATGGATCATCGACCCGATTGACGGCACGGCTAATTATTCGCGGGGTCTCCCTTCCTGGTGCTGCTCGGTCGCCGTACGGCACGGCGGGAACGTCCTGGCCGGCTGTGTTTTTGTTCCCCTCCTGAATGAGTGTTACAGCGCTTCCGCTGACGGCCCGGCTCTCTGCAACGGCAGTCCGATCCACGTTTCACACGTCCCCACCCTGACCCAATCGATTTTCTTCACCGGACTCACCAAAGACATCGATCCGCGGTCGCTCCTTCTTTTCAAAGATGCCGCGCCGCAGGTCAATAAAATCCGCCTGATCGGCTCGGCCGCAATGGACATCTGCCATGTGGCCTGCGGCCGTTCTGACGCTTATTTTGAACCCGGCATCTACATTTGGGACATCGCCGCGGCCCGGCTGATCGCCGAACGCGCCGGCGCCCTCTGTTCGGTCTGGCCGCGCGAAGAGGAATACGGCCTGCGTTTTCTCTGCACCAACCCGCAGATTCACACCGCCGCCCGAAAACTGGTGGAAAAACATTTTCCCGCCCCGGCGGAAAAGTCACCAGAAGGATGAACCGAAAAAAAAAGATCCCGGATCTGCACTATCTCTACGAAGCCGCGGTCCAGGGAGTGGACAGCGATCTTGATTTCGCCGCACGTTTGTTCAGAAACAAACGAAACCGTAAGCCGCTGACGCTTCGTGAAGATTTCTGCGGCACAGCCGCCCTCGCCTGCGAATGGGTCAACCGCTCCCCGAAACACCGCGCGTGGGGTGTCGATATTGACCGGTCGACCCTCGACTGGGGACAGAAACACAACGTCGCGTACCTCCAGCCGGACGCCGGAAAAATTGATCTGGTCTGTTCCGATGTCATAACCGCCAAAACACCGCCGACCGACCTTGTCCTTGCACTCAACTTTTCCTACTGCATTTTCAAAACCCGCGATCGGCTCTGCAGTTATTTTGAAACCGTGCGCAGCGCACTGAACGAGGACGGTCTTTTCATTCTGGACCTTTACGGCGGAACCGAAGCGGTTGAAGCCAAACTCGAACCGCGCGACATTGAAAAGCATACCGCCACCGACGGCACAAAAATTCCGGCTTTCGAATACATCTGGGACCAGGCGGCTTATAACGTCATCGACCACCATGCGGTCAATCACATCCACTTCAACCTTCCAGGCATTGGAAAAATAAATAAAGCCTTCACCTACGATTGGCGACTCTGGACACTGCCCGAAATTCAGGAACTGCTTTTCGAAGCAGGATTCAAGTCTGCTGAAGTCTATCTGCACGGCTGGACCGACGACGGTGAATCCGATGAGATTTACCGCCGCCGCACCCGCTACGAAAACTCCCTCGGCTGGGTCGCCTACATCGTCGGAATAAAGTGAGTTTCGTCCGCACAAAACTCAGAAAGCATGTTCAGCTCGTAATCCAAAGTTTTATTCCGTCAGGTTGGATCGCTTATCTCATCAGGACCAGACAGTTACATCAACCGGAAAATACAGCTCTTTTTTCCGGTTTACATCTACCGAATGTCTGTAAAACTAAATGCACTTACAGGGAGGTGTAAGCATGAAAATACTGGCAGCTATTGATTTTTCCACGGCAACAGAACCTATCCTGAAGACGACAAAAATCTATGCTGAAAAGCTGGATGCAGAGGTCTGCCTGATCCACGTCGAACCGCCCCCCGTTGTGCAAATCGGCAGCGAGCCCGGTTTGGAAATTATGAGTGCTGGCCCGCCCTGCCGCGAAACGGAATTGGCCCGACTCCGTAAAAATGCACTGGCATTGAAAAAATCAGGGATTAAAGTTTCACAGGTTCTGTTGCAAGGCGCTGTCAGTAAAACCATTCTGGAAGAAGCCGAACGACAGAAAGCGGATCTGATTATCGCCGGATCTCACGGGCACAGCATCCTTCGAAATGTATTGATCGGCAGTACAAGCGAAGGAATTCTTCGACATACCCGGATTCCGCTCCTGCTGATTCCGATAAAAGGCTGATCAGCTTCCACCCGAACAGCGTTCCAAAATGCGGGAATCCGGCGCTGAACCCGGCGGCTTGTTTTTTCCCAACCACTGGAAAAACAAACAACAGGCTTTCCCCGGATTGCAAAAACAGAAAACGCAAACTTAAAATTGCCGCAAACCCCCTGTTTTTTGGTAATTTTCTTATGTTTCCCGGTTCTTTTTTATAGCTCCGGTTCCTCCGTTTCTTTACTATGTGTCCTTTAGAATTTGAAGAGGAAAAGGAAACCTATGTCTGACGAAAATCGCAAGCTGCAAAACCCGGATTCAAAGGGATACGGCGCTGACCATATTACTGTCCTGGAAGGCATTCAAGCCGTCCGGAAACGACCCGCAATGTACATCGGCGACACGGGAGCCCGCGGATATCATCACTGTGTTTACGAGGT
This sequence comes from Verrucomicrobiota bacterium, assembly GCA_030153935.1. GTDB lineage: Bacteria > Verrucomicrobiota > Kiritimatiellia > Kiritimatiellales > Tichowtungiaceae > Tichowtungia. The sequence continues at coordinate 2,525 of JASKKX010000015.1, forward strand.
GGTGGATAATTCTATCGACGAAGCGCTTGCCGGGTACTGTTCGAATATCGAAGTCTGCATTAACAATGACGGGTCGCTTTCCGTCACCGATGACGGTCGCGGAATTCCGGTCGATATGCATCCGACTGAAGGCAAGCCGGCCGTTACAGTCGTACTGACGGTCCTCCATGCCGGTGGAAAGTTTGATTCGAAGACATACAAAGTTTCCGGCGGTCTCCATGGCGTCGGGGTTTCCTGCGTGAACGCCCTTTCCGAGTGGCTCGAAGTGGAAGTAAAGCGCGACGGGTTTATCCACCACCAGCGCTTTGAACGCGGAGTGGCGGTTACTGAGCTGGTTAAAATTGGAAAAACCAAGGAAACCGGCACGAAAATTACGTTTCTGCCCGACCCGAGTATTTTTACTCACACAGGCGGTTTTCAGTGGGATACCCTCGCCGCCCGCCTGCGCGAGATGGCATTTCTTAACCGCGGCACAAAAATCACCTTGAAAGAAGATGCGACCGGTCGCGAAGAAATTTTCCAGTACGAAGGCGGTATCCGGGAGTTCGTGCAGCATCTCAACCGGAATAAATCTCCGATGCACCCCGATGTGATTTATTTCGAGCGCGAAAAAGATAAGGTGGTCGTGGAAGTCGCAATGCAGTATTCCGATGCCTACAACGAAACAATTTTCACATTCGCCAATAATATTAACACCATTGAGGGGGGAACGCACCTCTCCGGTTTCAGGGGAGCACTGACCCGCACCGTAAACGCCTATGCCAAAGCGAATAAACTGATTAAAGACGATAAGCAGGCGATGAGCGGCGACGATATCCGCGAAGGCCTCACGGCCGTCCTCAGCATAAAAATTCCCGATCCGCAATTTGAAGGGCAGACCAAAACCAAGCTTGGAAACGGCGAAGTGGAAGGCATCGTCCAGCAGATCGTCAACGAAGAGCTGGGAACCTACTTCGAGGAAAATCCGGCCGTGGCCCGTACAATCATTGACAAGGCCGTTGTCGCCGCGCGCGCGCGCAGTGCGGCGCGCAAGGCGCGTGACCTGGCGCGCCGCAAGGGGGCCCTTGAGAGCGGCGGTCTGCCCGGCAAGCTGGCCGACTGCTCGAGTCGCGATCCGGCGCTCACCGAGTTGTTCATCGTTGAAGGGGACTCGGCCGGCGGCTCGGCTAAACAGGGGCGCGACCGCGAATTTCAAGCGATCCTCCCGGTAAAGGGAAAGGTCATCAACGTCGAAAAGGCCCGACTCGACAAGGTGCTCAATAACGAAGAAATCCGCACCATGATCACCGCGATCGGCACCGGTATAGGTGCCGATGATTTCGACATCACCAAGGCGCGTTACCACAAAGTCATTATTATGACCGATGCCGACGTCGACGGGGCTCACATCCGCACCCTGCTGCTGACCTTCTTCTACCGTCAGATGCCGCAGCTCATCGAAAACGGCTACGTTTATATCGCCCAGCCGCCGCTCTACAAAGTGACGCGCCGCAAGCGCGAAGAATATGTGGAAAGTGACGCGCACCTGACGCAGATCCTGCTCGATCTCGGAGCGGACGGAATGCAGCTTGAAGCAATCGACGGCGCGGCGCTGCTGGACACCAAAGGGCTGCGCGAACTCCTGGAGAGCCTGGTCAAAATTGAAGAGATCGCCGAAAAACTTCGCCGACGCGGCGTGCTGCTCGAGGACTATGTAAAACACCGCCATCCGGAAACCAAAGCCTTTCCCAGCTACCTGACGATTATCGACGGAATAGACGGCAATCCAGTGTACCGTTATGCCTACAATGATAATGATCTGCAGGCTATCGTTGCGGAGGCCGACCGGGAACTCGGCGGGGCCGAAGTGAAAACGGAAACGGAAGAACCCGGTGCCAACAGCATTCGTTATAAGGAACTTTTTGTCGCCAAACAGCTCACCGCCGTTATCAGCCAGCTTAATGAAGCCGGTTTCAGCGTCGAACAACTGCTGGATACCGAAGATCCTCAGTTCTACCTGGATGACAAGGGAAGTAAAACGCCGGTGACCTCCCTGATGGATCTCGTCACCGCTGTCCGCGAAGCCGGACGCCGGGGTCTGGCGATCCAGCGCTACAAAGGTCTCGGGGAAATGAATCCGCAGCAGCTGTGGGAAACCACGCTGGATCCCGTCTGCCGCCGGATGACCCAGGTCGTTCTGAAAGATGCCGTGAAAGCCGACGAAATGTTTACGATTCTGATGGGCGATGAAGTCCCTCCACGTCGACAGTTCATCGAAGATAACGCCCTCAACGTCACCAATCTCGACATTTGATTAACCACAAAAGACGCAAAAACATGACCGATCAGAAAATACGCCGGCGTACGGATAACGTCCGGGAAACAGCGTATGCTGTCCCCCGCTTTTTCGGGCCGGGACATTTCGAAAAGGGATATGAAAACGCTCTGGTCCATCGGTTGAAAAAGGCGAGGATCCCCGTTCTGCAACAAATGCCGATTACGGTTCATGATGAGGAGGGAACGGTTGTCGGAGAATATATTGCAGATTGGCTGATCGGAAATGAGCTGATTATTGAACTCAAGGCCGGTGAACGCCTGACGGGAAACCCATCCGTATCAAAATTATGGGGGACCTGCGGGCAATAAAAATGCGACACGGAGTGTTCATCAACTCCGCCACCCGAAAGTTTGAAATTAAAAAGTATATTTTGTGATCCTTGTGAATCCTGCGGTCATTGACCTTTGAAAGGTAAAGTATGGAAAACCAGAACCAACGTATTAATCTGATTAATATTGAAGATGAGATGCAGCGCGCCTACATCGACTACTCCATGTCGGTGATTGTCGGCCGTGCCCTGCCCGATGTGCGCGACGGAATGAAACCCGGCAACCGCCGCATTCTTTACGCCATGAAAGAGCGCGGCTGGACGCATAATAAAGCGTACGTAAAATGCGCGAAAGTGGTCGGGGAAGTCATCGGTAACTACCATCCGCACGGAGACTCCGCCATCTACGACACCATCGTGCGTATGGCGCAGGACTTTGCAATGCGCTGCATGCTGATCGACGGCCAGGGAAACTTCGGGTCGATCGACGGGGACCGCGCCGCCGCCTACCGCTACACCGAGTGCCGCCTGCGGCCGCTGGCGGAGGAAATGCTGGCGGATATCGATAAAAATACCGTCGATATGCGCCCGAACTTTGATGAATCCCTGATGGAACCGTCTGTCCTGCCCGCCCGTATCCCCAACCTGCTGGTCAACGGATCAACCGGTATTGCCGTCGGGATGGCCACCAATATTCCGCCGCACAATCTCGGCGAAGTGGTCGATGGAACCATTCACCTCATTGAAAATCCCGAAGCAACGGCTGAGGATCTTTGCGAATACGTGAAAGGACCCGACTTTCCGACCGGCGGAATAGTTTATGGCCTGGGGGCCATCCGCGAATTCTACACCACCGGTCGCGGCAAAATAAAAATGCGCGGCAAGGCGGAAATCGAAGAAGACGATAACGGTAAAGCGCGCATCATCATCAGCGAAATTCCCTATGCGCTGAACAAAACGCTGCTGATTCACAAAATGGTTCAGTTGGTCCGCGACAAGATTCTCGACGGTATTTCAGACATCCGCGACGAATCCGGTAAAGAAGGCATCCGCCTCGTCGTGGAACTCAAACGCAGTGCCGTTCCGCGCGTCATGCTCAACGGACTCTACAAATACACCCAGATGGAATCCACTTTCGGTTCCATCATGCTGGCCATCGACAAAGGCAAGCCGCGCGTCATGAACCTGAAAGAGGTCCTGCAATGCTTCATTGATCACCGCTTCGAAGTCGTCACCCGCCGCACCGAATTCGATCTCGAAAAAGCCAAGGCGCGCGCTCATGTCCTCGAAGGCTTCCTGATCGCCATGGACAATATGGATGATGTTGTCCGCATCATCCGCGAATCGAAAAACCGTGAAGAGGCTCAGGACAAACTGAGCTCCAGATTCGGATTGAGCGAAGTTCAGGCCAAGGCCATTCTCGACATGCGCCTCTACCAGCTGACCGGTCTCGAACGCGAAAAGGTTGAGGCTGAGTATGCCGAACTCAAAAAACTGATGGATTACCTCGAAGACCTGCTGGCCAATCCGGCCAAGATCTACGACGTCATTAAAGAAGACCTCGAACAGATCCGCGCCAAATACAGCGAACCGCGCCGCACGGAACTGTGCATCAACGAGGGGGAAATCAACATGGAGGATCTCATCGCCGATGAACCCTGTGTGATCACCCTGTCCAACACCGGCTATATCAAGCGCGTACCGGCCGACACCTACCGTCAGCAGCGCCGCGGCGGTCGCGGCGTTATCGGCATGAGCACCAAAGACGAGGACTATGTCGAACACATTTTCAGTGCCTCGACTCATGATTACCTGCTCTGTTTCACCGAAGCGGGCCGCATGTACTGGCTCAAAGCCTATTACGTGCCGGAAGGCACCCGCCAGAGCCGCGGCCGCGCACTGGCCAATGTGCTGCAAATGGCGCCTGACGAAAAACTCGCCGCCATTCTCTGTGTGCGCGAACTCGATGACGATGCCCATAACCTGGTAATGGCCACGAAAAGGGGCATCATCAAAAAGACTGTCATCTCGGCCTACAAAAACATCCGTGCCGGCGGCATTAATGCCATCAATATTGACGACGACGACCAGCTCATCGGCGTCAAACTGACGAATGGCGAGAACGAAATCATTCTCAGCATGAAAAACGGCAAAGCGATCCGCTTCAGAGAGCAGGATGTCCGCCCGATCGGCCGCGTTGCCCGCGGAGTCAAAGGCGTCACCCTCGAAGGCGATGACGAAGTCGTCACCATTGAAATCGTCGACACGAAAGCCACCATGATGGTTATCACCGAAAACGGCTACGGCAAGCGTACCAGCTTTGACGAGTACCGTACGCAGAGCCGCGGCGGCAAGGGAATCATCAGTATTCAGACCACCGAGCGCAACGGCAAAGTCGTCAGCGCCCACGCCGTCACCGACGAACACCGCATCATGCTCATTTCCGAAAGCGGACAGATGATCTGCATCGGGGCAAGCGATCTGCGCGTCATCGGGCGCAACACACAGGGCGTACGGCTGGTCAACCTGAAAGAAGGCGACAAACTCGTCTCCGCGGCTGTCCTTGAACCGGACGAAGAGGTTGAAGAAGCAGTAGACGGCGAAACGCCGGAAACAATCGAAACGCCGATGGAAAAAACGTCGGAAGAATCTGCGGAGTAACCATGCCGATTGATTTGAGCCGTTTTGACCTGACCCCGGAGTGGAACAAATCCGCTCCGGGGAGCAGTCTTCCTCCCAAAAAAGTAAAAAAGATTCCGAATCAGACGACTCCGAAAAATGACGGCATTGTGCATGTCGGACGGGAAACCAAAGGCCGCAAAGGTGCCGGCGTAACAGTCATCACCGGAATTCCGGCTCATCCCGAAGGGCTTGAAAAACTGGCCCGGCAGCTCAAACAAAAATACGGAACAGGCGGCACCGTTAAAAACGGCATCATTGAGATTCAGGGCGACCACCGCGACCTGCTGGTAAAAGAATTATCCGCCCGCGGATACACCGTCAAAAAAGCAGGCGGATAAGTCAAAAGCCAAAGGGCTGCAGGGTGAAAGTCCGCAGGAACATTTCCACTTTTGACGTCTGACATTCGGCCTTTGACCGCCGTGCCGGACGCCCCGCCTCCGTGCTCGGAAGGACAGGATGAATGCTGTTTTGCCAGCTCGGCGAAATCCGCGCCGTCGGCAATCTGCTGTTTAAGGTCTTTGCACTGCTCTTCCGTGCTCACGCGGTTTTTCAATAAGGCGTCATCCCACCTCCTGTCTGTAAAAAAATGACCTGTAACCCGCGAAACGGCAGCTGTTTTCGTGCTTGATGGGAACCGGCGCGGCTTCTAAGTTAGCTTCACACCTTAACAACAGGATCGACCATGGGAAAACAGCGGACCGCAACCGTAGAACGCAAAACAAACGAAACGCAGATCGAACTGACCATCAACCTCGACGGAACCGGGGTTTATTCGATTGAGACCGGCGTGCCTTTTTTCAACCACATGCTCGATCTGCTTTCCAAGCACTCGCTGATCGATATGGACATTAAGGCGACCGGCGACATCGACGTGGACTACCATCATCTCGTCGAAGATGTCGGCCTCGCTCTCGGACAGGCTTTCAATGAAGCGCTCGGCGAACGGCGCGGCATCAACCGCTACGGCTTCTGGCTGCTGCCGATGGACGACGCACTGGCCAGCGCCGAAGTGGCCCTCGACCTCGGCGGACGCCCTTATCTCGTCTATGAAATTGCCAACAAAAAAAACATGATCCGCGATTTCGACACCGACATTTTCGGCCATTTCTGGCGGTCGTTCTGCGACACCGCGAAAATGAATCTGCACATCGATCAAAAATACGGTGACGACCTGCACCACGCGCACGAAGCCGTTTTCAAAGCCGTCGCCCGCGCCCTGCGCATGGCCTGCACCGCCGACGAACGCGCCCTCGACGCATTGCCTTCGAGCAAAGGGAAAATTTAGAGAGAAAGCCGCCTTATGACGGCATGAACGATGGGATGGCTCCCGCCACCGCTCGTTTAGCGTGAATTATTCACAGAAACGGCCCTGGCTGGTGTATCATATTGTATTACAATGCCTTAGCGCTCCAAAGCGAGGGGTCAAACGGCTGCGCAAAGCCTTTGCGGACACCCGCCTGATCTGCCGGGGCGACTCTCATCACACCAAACCGCCTGTCATGGAGCGGCTGGAGACGCATGAGGTTGATTTTTCGATCGGTGAAAAAACAACCCGGATCATTAAATTCCTCAAACGATGATCAGTGAAGTCCTATACAACATGGCATTCCAAATAGGAGATGCAGGATTCAACGCAGTAATACCAAAAGAATAATTTTGCCAACCACCGCATTCACTCTATCGCGGACTCCGCCCGCTCAGAGTGACGCGTGCCGTTCAGCCTCAATTAAATTTTTCAATCGTCATTGGAAAAAGCGGGTCAGGCTTTTTGGGCGGCGAGGAGGGCGTTGGTGGAGAGCAGTCCGCAGGCGGCATCAATGTCCTGCCCGCGCGAAGTCCGGATAGTCGTCAGAATTCCCTTTTTATTCAGATCGTCTTTAAACCGCTGGAGGGAGTCTTCGTCGGTGGCCGGCAGCGGCGCTCCGGGCACCGGATGAAAGCGGATGAGGTTGATACGGCAGCGGATTCCGGCGAGCAGGCGGCTGAGTTCTTTGACGTGCCGCGGCGTGTCGTTGATTCCGTGGAAAACGATATATTCAAATGAAACGCGGCGCTGTCCGCGGAAGTTCCACTGCCGGATGACGTCGATGACTTCGGCGAGCGGATAAGCGATCTGCACCGGCATCAACTGCTGGCGTTCCTCGTGAAACGGTGTGTGCAGGCTGATGGCCAGATGCGCTTCGCTTTCGTTGAGAAAGCGGACCAGCCCCGGTGTGATGCCGATGGAGGAGACGGTGATGCGGCGCGGGCTCATGGCAAAGCCCCATTCCGACGTTAAAATCTCAATGCTTTTGAGTACTTCGTCGAGATTATCGAACGGTTCGCCCATGCCCATGTAGACGATGTTGGTGACGTCGTGAAACTCCGGAATGCTGCGGATCTGGTTGACGATGTCCCCCGCTGCCAACTGGCCCTGAAAACCCTGCTTGCCGGTCATGCAGAACAGGCAGCCCATCTTGCAGCCGACCTGCGATGAAACGCAGACCGTGCGGCGTTCGTTGAACGGAATCATCGCGGTTTCAATGAATTTTTCGGTCTGCGTTTCAAAGAGATACTTCTTTGTTCCGTCCGAGCTGATCTGCACGTTGGACGGCGCATGCCGCCCGAAGGCATAGCGCCTGTTCAGCAGCTCGCGGGCTTTTTTCGACAGATTGCTCATGTCGTCGATCGAGTCGATGTCTTTCTGATAAAGCCAGTCGGCCAGCTGTTTGCCGGTAAATTTCGGCAGGCCGAGCTCAATGACCCGTTCGGTCAGTTCTGCGAGTGTTTTTCCGAATAAAGCGGGTTTCATTATGACAACCTTGGATTGGGAGCGAGGGGGAATCGAGTTTAAAAATAGGTTTCCACGGCGATTTGACCAAACGGGATACCTGCGGCGTCAGTTCGACAGGGTCCGGAGATGGACTTCGGAGACATCAGAGTTCATCCACAATCTGAACCGCCCGGCCGATATACGAGGAGGGGGTGAGAGTCAGCAGGCGTTTTTTATCGGCCTCCGGCAAGTTCAGCTCTTCAATGAAGTCAAGAATCGATCCCTCATCAATCGTCCGGCCGCGGGTCAGTTCTTTGAGTTTTTCGTAGGGCTTTTCAATGCCCGCTTTCCGCATCACCGTCTGGATCGGTTCGGCGAGAACCTCCCACGCATGGCGGAGATCATCGGCCAGTTTCGCATCGTTAAGTTCGAGCTTGCCGAGGCCTTTGAGTGTTGAGCGATAGGCCAGCAGGGAATAACCGAAGGCGATTCCCATATTGCGCAGCACGGTTGAATCGGTCAGGTCGCGCTGCAGACGCGAGACCGGCAGCTTTTCCGCCATGTGGCGCAGGATCGCATTGGCGAGTCCGAGGTTGCCCTCGGAGTTTTCAAAGTCAATCGGATTGACCTTGTGCGGCATGGTGGACGAACCGACTTCACCGGCAATGGTTTTCTGCTTAAAGCAGGCAAAGGAGATATAGGTCCAGATGTCGCGGTCGAAATCGAGCAGAACGGTGTTGAACCGCGCCAGCGCATCAAAGAGTTCCGCCATATAATCGTGTGGCTCGATCTGCGTGGTGAAAGTATTCTGGACCAGCCCCAGCTCGCCTTCGATGATCCGCCCGGCCAATGCGGGCCAGTCGACATTCGGATAAGCGCTCAGATGCGCATTCCAGTTGCCGACCGCACCGTTGAGTTTCCCGCGCAGTTCCAGAGTCTGGAAAACGCCGGCGGCGCGGCGCAGCCGGTTGACAAATACCGCCAGCTCTTTGCCGACCGTCGTCGGCGACGCCGTCTGCCCGTGCGTGCGTGCCAGCAGCGGAACCGCTTTCCACCGCTTTGCCCTGGCCGTCAGATCGGCGATCAGGCGGTCCTGATCCGCCGCCAGAATTTCCCGCCCCTGCTTGAGCATCAGCGCGTGGGAGAGATTGTTGATATCCTCGGAGGTACAGGCGAAATGCAGAAATTCGCTCCGGTCGTCCAGAGACGTCCCGGCGATTTTTTCCTTCAGATAATACTCGACCGCCTTCACATCATGGTTGGTGGTTTTTTCAATCGCCTTTACCTTTTCGGCCTCGGCGGGGGTGAAGCCGGCGACGACGGCATCGAGCAGTGCGTTTTCGTCCGCGCTCAGAACGCGGCATTCCGGGATGCCCGGTTCGGCGCAAAGAGCTTTCAGCCAGAGAATTTCCACCTGCACACGGCAGCGCACCAAAGCGTATTCGGAAAACGCATCCCGCAGTTCGGCAACCTTTGATTCATAACGTCCGTCCAGCGGACTCAATGCGGTAATCGACATCCTATTCTCCTGCGATGGGCCCTTGATCTTGCCCGATGTTCTTACATATCTAAAAAGTTCTGAAGAAGCTGCTTGCCGTTCTGCGTCAGAATGGATTCGGGGTGGAACTGGACACCGTGAACCGGATAGTCGATGTGCTGCAGCCCCATGATTTCACCTTCGGCGGTTTCGGCGGTGATCTTCAGGCAGTCCGGCAGACTCTCGCGTTCCACCAGCAGCGAGTGATAGCGCGTTGCATTGAACGGACTGGGCAATCCTTTGAATACGCTCTCGCCCCAGTGGAGAATCGGTGAGATCTTGCCGTGCATCAGCCGTCCGGCGCGGATCACCCTGCCGCCGTAAACTTCTCCGATCGCCTGATGGCCGAGGCAGACGCCGAGCAGCGGAATCCGCGGACCGAATTCGCGAACGATATCGCAGGAAATGCCCGCCTCTCTCGGCGAACACGGACCCGGACTCACCAGTACCTTTTCCGGCTGCAGCGCGACGGCTTCTTCGACCGTGATTTTGTCGTTGCGGAACACTTTCAGTTCCGCCCCGAGCTCCCCCAGATACTGCACAAGGTTGTAAGTGAACGAATCGTAGTTATCAATGACCAGAATCATGTTTTTCTCTTGCAAAAGGCGCCAAGACGCCTGGTTTAAAGGCCGTTTACGACCCGTGTTACTCCGCTTTTGATTAAAGCTTCACCGAAATTGATTAACAATTCCAATTTCACTCCTGAACGTTTCAAATAAGTCAGCAACTGTTTTTTGTGAACATCCCGAACCGCTGGTATCGATTTCAGCTCCTCTGTACCTTTTTCGTTCACAGCCAAATCCGCCCGGAATCCTTCATTGAAGCTCCCGGCCCTGTTTCTCTGTGAAGGTGAAGCGCCGCGTCAATAATCCGTTCGGCAACATCATTTTTCACTCTGTTTCATTATTTCGCGCCGTAGCGATTTGGCGAGAGCTTTTCCGCGCGGCGGCATAGTGTTTTGCCAGCGCGAGCGCCTTCATGACGGCTCCGGCTTTGTTGCGCGTTTCCTGATATTCCGTTTCCGGAACGGAATCGGCGACGATCCCGCCCCCGGCCTGCACATAGGCTCTGTCGTTATCCAGAACGACCGTCCGGATGGTGATGCAGGAATCGAGGTTGCCGTCAAAACTGAAGTAGCCGACGGCCCCCGCATAGGGCCCGCGCTTTGTTTTTTCAAGTTCGGCGATGATCTCCATCGCGCGGACTTTGGGTGCCCCGCTGACTGTTCCGGCCGGGAAGGTGGCGCGCATGACATCATAGGCATCATGCTCCGGGGAAAGGGTTCCCTTGACGTCCGAGACGATATGCATGACATGACTGTACCGCTCAATCACCATCTGATCTTCCACCCGTACAGTGGAGAATTCACAGACACGGCCCACGTCATTGCGGCCGAGATCAAGGAGCATGAGGTGCTCGGCAAGCTCCTTGGGATCAGCCAGCAGTTCCTTTTCCAGCGCCAGGTCCTCGGCTTCGGTTTTACCGCGCGGCCGCGTGCCGGCAATCGGACGGACTTCCACACAGCGATCCTCGCAGCGCACATGAACTTCGGGAGAGGATCCGACCAGCGCGCTTTCGCCAAGGTCAAGGCAGAACATATAGGGCGACGGGTTGATCGAGCGCAGCGCACGGTAAACGTCCAGTGAGTCCGCGGTATTCTCGACCTCAAAGCGCTGGGAAAGAACGGTCTGAATAATATCGCCGGCGCGGATGTATTCTTTTCCCTTCTCAACCATACCGCGATATTCGTCGATCGTCATGTTGGACTCCGGCACAACCGGCTCCACCTCCAGATGCGCATCGATCAGCACACGGTCGACCGGTTGAAGCAGCGCTTCGCACAGCATATCAATCTCCCCGAGCGCTTCGTCATAAGCTTGATCCGGGTCGCCGTTATTATAGGCATTGGCCACCACTTTCATGGTGTGATTCACGTGGTCGAAAATAATAATCGCGTTGGTGATCATCATTACCATATCGGGATTGCCGATCGCATCGTTTTCAATCACCGGGACATGTGGTTCGAAAACAGAAATCATGTCGTAGCCGAGAAATCCGACCGCCCCGCCGACAAACCGCGGCAGTGCCGGATCGCGGACCGGCTGATAGCGGCTCATTTTGTTTTTGAGAACCTCCAGCGGATCGGTGTCTGCAACTTCGGTCGTTATATTGCCTTCGGTAATTTCCGTGACGGTGCCGCGGGCGCGGAGGATGGCGCGCGGACTGCCGCCGATAAAGGAATAGCGGCCGATATGTTCTCCTCCCTCGACACTTTCCAGCATCCAGGTATGCGAGGCATGATCCTTTCTGCGCAGAAAGCTGCGCACCCGTTCATAGGCTGAAACCGGGGTCTCCTGATCAGCCAGGATCTCCTTCCAGACCGGAATCAGGTTTCCCTGCTCCGCCCGTTTATGAAAAACTTCTCTGCTTGGCTGCACGCTCATGATTTTTCCTGTGTTGAAGGAGTCTTTGTACCCGCAACCGCCGCCCGGCGCAAGTTCGGCGTTTCCAATGTTTGGAAAACCGGTATAAAACAGAAAAAAGTTTCCGAGGTCCTGAGCACTCACTGCCCGGAACAAGGTTTCCCGGATGGAAGAAACGGTTTGCGAAAAGCCTCCTCGAAATCGTATCCGTTGGCAAAATCTTCCCGACTGTCTTTATCCGTCCTGCCAAGCAGGCCGATTTCAACCATGTTGAAAACTATTTCGCCGAAATCCTCAGTGCGGGTGATTCCCCAGCTGTTCAGGACGGTTTTGGCCATCGGGCCGAATTCGGCAAGGGCAAACTCACGAATCCCGGCGAGCAGTTCCTGCCCGCTGACGTGGCGCGGCTTTTCGAGACAGCGCACGGTGTAATCAAGCCCGGAGCGGACAAAGGCATAGGCCTCCGCGGCATAGCGCGGGTCACGGGTCAGGATATTCTGCAGCAGGTCGTCTGATGTCGGGGTTTTCATCCGGTGAGTCCCTCGCGTATTTTTGCGGCAAGCCGTTCCATTTCGGCAGGATCATCATACGTTTTGGCAGCCCAGTTCCAATGATGTCCATCGCCGGCAAAACGCGGGATGACATGAAAATGGATGTGCGGAACTTCCTGCCCGGCGACTTTTCCGTTGTTCTGGATGATGTTGACGCCATCGGCGCCGAGACCCTTGATCTGCGCGGCGGCGATTCGCTTGGAAATCTGTATCAGCTTTGCCAGCACGTCGTCAGGTGTTTCGGTGACGGGGTCATAGCAGGTTTTGGGAATCACAAGTGTGTGGCCTTTGATAATCGGACCGATATCCATAAAGGCCAGTGTGTCTTCGTCTTCATAAACAATGGTTGCCGGAATTTCACGGTTTACAATTTTTTCGAAAATGTTCATCCATTAATCATACAGCAGTCTCTGTTTTTTCCAAGGACCGGAAAAAAGAAAAGCGCCCTGATTTTTCAGGGCGCTTTTCTTTGCAGCAAACAGGTTATTTGCGTTTGTGCGACACGCGTCGACCAACCAGCATTAACAGCCCGCCCAGTCCCAGCATAGATATGACAGCCGGTTCGGGCACCGCCACGGTTATCGAATCCAAGGCGATGGCATTGGCGTCTCCGGCCACCGCAAAATCAACCGTATCCCCGGCGGTGACACTCCAGGAAAGACCATCGATCGAATCTGTTGTTTGATTACTGAGCGCGTTATATTCCACAGGATTCGTTGCATCCTTAATCGTAACATTCATCGTTTCCCCGTTCTCGAAATTTCTGAAGTCCAGCGCCGTAATTATCACATCCTGATCAAAAGAAACCTGCAATGCCTCGCCGGAATCAAGAGCATAGGTTGTGTCAGCGCTTCCATCGGCATTAATCCCGAAACCGCTGTTTGTGCGGTTCATCACTCCGCCCACAGCCGTGAAAGTTGCTGTGACTCCATCAATTGTAAAATCCACCGGACCTTGTTGCTCATCCAGCGCCCCATACAGATTGGCAGTTGTATAGAAGTCGAATACAACATCCGCCCGGGTTACCAGGGCAACAGCAAAAACCGCTGTTATCATCACTCTCTTTTTCACTTCATTTTCCCCTCGTTTTTGAGTCAGTAAGTTTAATATTTTCTGTTATCTGATCTTACTCATGAGAAGAAGTGTGTTAAGGGATTTCGTGTTAGTTTTCCATGTCGGTTCTATTATCATAAAACGAGCCCGAGCGGATGTTATAAACGGGGATAACGGAAACCGAATCTACCAGGCCGTAAACGGATTCCGGGCGAGCATCGCGTTGGTATAGCGGGGGTCAAATGAGACCTCTTCGCCGAGCCAGGACGGGCGCTCAAACGGCTGATCCTCCCGCTCCAGTTCAATTTCCGCCATCACCAACCCTTGATTTGCACCTGAAAACTCATCCACTTCCCAACGTAAGTCGTTGGATTTTACGATATATCGTATTTTGGAAACAAGCCGGGTGCCGCAGAAGGCTGACAGCATGTATTCCGCATCGGCAGCGGGAATTTCATATTCCATTTCAGGCCTTGAAATGCCCTGAACCGGCCCTTTGACGGTCAAAAACCCTCGTGGTCCCATCAGGCGGACGCGAACGGTTGCTCCCTGAGCACCGGAAGTGATGTAACCTTGGCGGCATGCAAGTCCCGCTTCGGCGGCGACACGCCAGCTATCCCCGTTCACCAGAAATTTTCGTTCAATTTCATGCTTCATGAACAAATCCTTGCTTTCAGACTGCTGTTCAGGGATTTTTACCGCAACCGGTTTTGAATGAAAGGAATAAAAATGGAACCTGCTTTGATCGTTGCTCTGGATGTGCCGACTCTCGCGGAAATGGAAAAAGCGGTCCATCGTCTGCCGGACTCTATTGAGTGGTATAAGGTTGGTCTTGAACTCTTTTGTGCCGACGGGCCGGCGGTTCTTGAACCGTTGAAAAAACGAAATAAAAAAATATTTCTCGACCTCAAACTGCATGACATTCCGCGCACCGTCGCCAATGCGGTAAAAACAGCCGCCAGTCATGGCGTAGATCTGATCACAGTACACGCAATCGGTGGACGGGCTATGCTGGAGGCCGCGGCAGGAGCTGCACGTGAATGCATCGATCCTCCAAAACTGGTCGCTGTTACCACACTGACCAGTCTTTCGCAGGACGATTTCAAGGATCTGGGAATCGAACGGTCTGTCTCCGACCAGGCGCTTGCACTTGGAAAACTGGCCATTGATTCAGGGATTGACGGGCTGGTTACCAGCGCGCACGAGGCGGGTGCGTTGCGACGGGAATTCCCGCAAGCCTTGCTGGTTACCCCGGGAATCCGGCTGCCGGGCGGAGATGTCGGAGATCAGAAACGGATTGCCACACCCGCATTTGCCATACAGCAGGGAGCGACCCATCTGGTGGTGGGACGTCCAATTCTGCAGGCAGACGATCCGGCAGCCGCGGCAGCCGCCATCTGCTCCAATATAAAAGGCACCCTTTAAAAGGGTGCCGTTTCAGATGTTCCTGCAGAAAACATCTGTTCAGAAGTTCAAAAGAAGTTCATTTCTTCTCGGCAAGGGTCAGCTTTTTCCCCGACTCAAGCCATTGCTGAAGAACAATTTTGCAATATTTACTCTTGGAAATATGCATTGAGTTCGCACGTTTTTCCAAATCGTCTGCCATTGCTTTCGACATGTTAATGCCGATTGTCTTGGTGCCTTTTCCTATAGGATTTGTCGCCATAACACATTCTCCTTAAGTTCTTATACTATAAAAAAGGGGAAGTGAGATCAACGTTCTTTTTGAAAGAAAATCATTCTTTACAACTTTTGGTATTCTGCTCCGGACGTCAGAGCAAAATTCAAACTGATACAGACAAAATCGTATCAATACCGATAATGTTCCGGCTTAAACGGTCCGTTTTGCGGAATATTGAGATATTCAGCCTGAGCCCGTGTGAGCGTATCCAGTTTTACGCCGATTTTTTCCAGATGCAGCCGCGCCACTTCTTCATCAAGCTTTTTGGGAAGCGTGTAAACGCCCAGGGGATATTTACCCGGGTTACAGTATAATTCCATTTGGGCCAGGACCTGGTTGGTAAAGCTGTTGGACATGACAAAACTTGGATGTCCGGTCGCACAACCGAGGTTTACCAGCCGCCCTTCTGCCAGCAGCAGAATGCTTTTGCCTTTCGGCATCGTGATTTTGTCCACCTGCGGCTTGATATTGGTCCATTTGTATTTACGTAGTTTTTCAACCTGAATTTCGCTGTCGAAATGCCCAATATTACAGACAATGGCCATGTCTTTCATTTTGCGCATGTGTTTTTCTGTGATCACGTCACAACAGCCGGTTGTAGTGACGAAAAGGTCTCCCTCGAGGCAGGCCTCATCCATCGTCTTCACTTCATACCCTTCCATCGCGGCCTGCAACGCGCAAATCGGGTCGATTTCTGTCACAATAATACGCGCGCCCTGCCCTTTGAGTGACTGGCAGCAGCCTTTGCCGACATCGCCGTAACCGGCCACTACGGCGACTTTTCCCGAGATCATCACATCCGTGGCACGCATAATGCCGTCGACCAGCGAATGCCGGCATCCGTAGAGATTGTCGAATTTCGACTTTGTGACCGAGTCGTTGACATTAAACGCCGGAAACAACAGTTCTCCGCGATCCATCATCTGGTAAAGCCGGTGTACCCCCGTAGTCGTTTCTTCACTAACCCCCAGAATGTCATTCGCGATACGTGAAAACCGGGTTGGATCTTTTGCAAGTGCGGTTTTCAGCTGCGCCAGCAACGCCGTTTCTTCATGGCTTTCCGGCTTGCGATCAAGGATGGATGGATCTTTTTCCGCCTTCAATCCAAGATGTACAAAAAGAGTTGCGTCGCCGCCGTCATCAAGAATCATATTCGGCCCTTTGCCGCCGCCCCAGTCGAGGATGCGATCGGTATATTCCCAGTACTCCTCCAGCGTTTCACCTTTCACGGCAAAAACCGGGGTACCGGTTGCAGCGATCGCAGCCGCGGCATGGTCCTGAGTGGAATAGATATTACAACTGGCCCAGCGCACTTTCGCGCCGAGAATCTGCAGGGTTTCAATCAGCATAGCGGTCTGAATGGTCATGTGCAGCGAGCCGGCAATACATGCGCCTTTCAACGGTTTTTCCTTGCCGTATTTCTCGCGCAGTGCCATCAGTCCCGGCATTTCATGTTCCGCCAGTTCCATTTCTTTGCGGCCGAACGCCGCCAATGAAACGTCTCTGACAATAGAGTCTGTCTTCTTCAAATCAGGTTTCTTCGCCATATCTTTATCTGCTCCGTTTTTTCCCGTCTTTTTCAGCAACTGCCATGAACACAGAAAAGGCCGGGGTCGGCCCTTCCAGAGTCTGGAACACTTCAATTCTCAAACCGGCATCTTTCAGCCAGCCGCGCAAATCACGCTCATCAAATCCGAGCCACTGGTCCGCCCACTCTTTATGCGCCCATTCCTGATCGTGCTGCGCCAGATCAAGCAATATCAGCCGGCCGCCCGGGTTGAGAATCCGGGCGGCTTCTGCAAGCGCTTTTCCCGGCTGGGCGGTATGGTGCAATACCTGGCTGACAAAAACCGCATCCATACTGCTGTCAACCAGCGGCAGTTTTTCCAGGTCGCCGGTTTCGACTGTAACGCGCCGTGTAAGCCCGGCTTCCGCCGACCGTTCCTGCACGACCCGCAGCATCTGCGTCGAAAGATCGACCGCAACCACCCGTTTCGCAAAACGGGCTAGCAGCAGCGTCAGATCGCCTTCTCCGCAACCGATATCCGCAACCGTTTTCCCGGAAAACCCGGCGGCCAGCGCAGCCGCCAGCGCCTGCCATCCGCCGCCCGGCTGAGTGAGTGAACCGTAGCGTCCGGCAATCCCGTCAAAAAAATTTATGCTCTCTCTGCGCCGCCGCTCGAGTGCCCGGTCAACCGCCGCCCGATCACGGCTTGCCCCGCGCAGTTCCGCCAGTTTATCACTCATCAGCTGTGCAAAAACCGGGTCCTGGAAAACCGGTCCCCGCCGATAATAAACCGACGTCCCATCGCGACGGGTTTCGAGCAGGTTGCTGTCACGCAACGGCTTCAGATGGCGGCTCACTGAAGACTGCGGCATTTTAAGCGTCTGTACAATTTCAGCCACCGACAATTCTGCAACTTCCACCGCGCGCAGAATGCGCAACCGGGCCTCATCGCCCAGTGCACGGAAAACTTCAAGGATGTCTATTTTACTCATACAGTCTATTCATCCGCTTTTTCGGATAAAAGGATATTTAAGAAGGAGAAGCAAGACAGAAAAGGCTCGCGGAAATTACCGTCCGGTTTTTCAGGTCTTAATTTATGAATTTTAAAATCAGCCCCACTTGCCTTTTTTCATGTGAATCGCCTGCTCCGTCATGGAAAGCTTCATCATTTCCCAGGCCATTTCCCGGCAGCGGGTAAACACCTCAACACAACCCGGGTCCAGTTCATCCGCAATGCCGTCATTGGAAACCAACTCGATTTGACGGGCCAGATCAATCACATGAGCATGAAGTGTGTTGCTGTGGCGGGAACGTTCAACCAGCTTGGCAGCTTCGTCGGACAGCTGGCGGTACTGCTCTTTAGATGCTCCGCATTTGGGGCATTTTTCCGGAACTTCCTCGCTGTCATGAATATATCCGCAGTTTCCGCATTGCCATTTTCTCATCTGCCGGCCTCCTTCTGAATCGAGTTGGATTTCACAACCATGCAGATTCCCCGATCTGCTTGTGATTGCACGAACTGAAGTTTACAGTACGCCCCATGAAACTGAAAGCCTTTATCCAGACTCTGGAAACCATCGCTCCTCCCGAACTGGCGGAAGAATGGGACAACACCGGCCTGCTGATCGAACCGTTTAAAGAGCGTGATATTTTAACCGTATTGCTGACGATTGACCTTACTGAAGCCGTCGCGGACGAAGCAATACGGCAAAAAGCAGATTTTATTGTTGCCTACCACCCCCTATTCTTCGGCGGTATCCACTGTTTGGAAAAATCCAATCCGCAGGCGCGAACCGCCATGCGGCTGATCGAAGCGGGAATCGGCCTCTACTCTCCGCATACCGCGCTTGACGCCGCGCCGGGCGGCGTTAACGACTGGCTGGCCGGCCTGTTCGATGGCGAAGCCTCCGTCGAAGGGTCGGCCCGCGTTGTAAAACTGAATAAAGCCGTCTCGATCCCGGCGTTCGGGAAAACGGTCAAAGAAAAACTGCGACTGAAAAGCATTCAGCTCGCACCTGCCGGCAAAACGGTTCGCACCATTGCCCTCTGCGCCGGGGCGGGAATCGAAGCGCTGCGCGGCATCAAAGCCGACTGTTATCTGACCGGCGAAATGAAACACCATGATGTTCTGGCCGCCGTGCAGAACGGAACCGGAATCATCCTCTGCGGCCACACCCAAACCGAACGCGGCTATCTCCCAATCCTTGAAAACACTCTGCGCGACGTCTGCGCCGGGGTGGCATTCATCACAGCAAGAAACGATACCCCTCCGCTTCGAATGGTTTAACCGCATGCCTCTGTACATTTTCTTCGCACTGATCGGCGCATTCTTTTTCAGCCTGAGCGGTTTGTTCAACAAACAGGCCATGGCGGAAGGCTGCGGTCCGCTGCGCATTTACATGATCCAGACCTGGAGCGGTGCGCTTTTTCTTTCCCCGTTTCTTTTTTCAGGACCGGCGATGCCTTTTTCCGTTTGGTGGCAACCGGTGCTCGCCGCAGTGATCTGGTTCGCCGGTTCAGCCACCTATATGTTCACTCTGCGCAGCGGGGATCTCAGTATCATCGGACCGGTCGCGGGCACCAAACCGGTATTCAATGCGGCGTTGATTGCCCTGTTCCTTCGCGTACATGTACCGCTGACCACCTGGATCGCCTGCGGACTGGCCGCCATCGCACTGGCGGTGATGCGCACTCCCTCGAGTTCCGGCAGCCATGCGTTCGGTCGCACCGCACTGCAGACGCTGCTCGCCATGCTCCTGTTCGCCCTGAGCGACCTGATCATTCAGCGCTGGGCGCCGCAGTGGGGCGCATTGCGGTTTTCCGAACTGATGTTTTGCATCAGTGCTCTGTTCTCTCTATCACTGATTCCGAAATTCGGAACGAGATTCCGGGATCTCAACGCAGCGTCCCGGCGGAATCTGATGATCGGAGCCCCCTTGGCGGCACTGCCCACCATTTTTATCGGCGCCACGATCGGCAAATACGGCCATGGGGCTGAAGTGAACGTCACGTACAGCTTCCATGTCCTGACCACCCTGTTCATTGTCTGGATATTCGGGCGGCATATCGGAAACAGGGAGCATACCGTAGGTCCCAGGGCTTTTCTGCGCAGACTGGCCGGGGCTGTCATTCTGATCGTCGCCATTATCCTGATTCTTTCCGGGCGCACTGCGTGACACACCGCTCCGTTATTGAGTTGAAAAGCGGTGGATTCCGAATAATAGTCTGGATGTCATGAACTTTCAATCGATCGGCATCATTCACTCGTGTTTCAGGGAAAAATTCGGCATTCCGCGCCAAGCGGGACTGGTGAAAAGCGCGAGCGCGACACTTGAGCTGATTGCACCCTATAACGTTGAGGAAGCGCTGCGCGGGATTGAGGAGTTTTCTCATCTCTGGATTCTCTTCGCTTTTCACCGGAGTGTCTGCGGAACGTTTCAGCCGACGGTGCGCCCGCCGCGGCTCGGCGGCAACACCCGCGTCGGCGTTTTCGCCACCCGCTCGCCGTTCCGGCCCAATCCGCTCGGGCTTTCGGTGGTGGAACTCAAGGGTGTTAAAGGAACTTCTCTGGAGCTGGCCGGCGGCGATTTCCTTGACGAAACGCCCGTACTCGACATTAAACCTTATGTTCCTTACGCCGACCGCATTCCCGGCGCGCACGGTGCATTTGCCGACCATGCGCCCGCGCCCGTAAATACCGTCACTTTCTCGCCGGAAGCTGATTGTATCTTCCAAACCTTGGACGAAGCGAAACAGCAGCTCATTATCGAGATGCTGTGTTACAATCCGCGCCCCGCCTATCAGACCGATGATCCCGACCGCCTCTACGGGACGCGCCTCTATGACTTCGAAGTAAAGTGGCGGCACTGCGGTAATCAAGTTGTTGTCGACTCGATTCTTTTTTAAATCAACCGCGTCTCCCGGCTCGCAATCCGGAAGTTTCCAATGACCGGAAACCGCACCGGCTGATCGGTATCTATAGCACGGCGGCAATCGCCGCGAGTAAAGCCTCCTGCGTTCCGGCGTTGATGGAGCGGAGAATCTGCTTGCTTTTGCTCCACATCGTTTCAACCGGGTTTAAATCCGGACTGCAATGAATAGCTGCACAAAACACCGGCTTCAATACCTGCCGATAAGTTTTAATCGATGGTATTACAGGTGTGAGCGGCGTCCGGCGACAGACCACTGACACCTTGAGCAGGTGCCCACGGACACTGCTCCCGTTTACTGGAAGCGGGGATGCAACAGGAATTCAGCAGACGATGCGGGCAAATTTGCGCTTGCCGACTTTCAGGATCATTCCGTTTTCCGGCGTGATGACGGCTTTGATGTCGGAAATCTGTTCGTCGTTAATGCGCACCCCTCCTTGCTGAATCAAACGGCGGGCTTCACCGTTTGACGATGCAAATCCGGCCTGGACAACCAGTGCAATCAGACCGGTTTTGCCGCTCAGCTTAAGTTCCGGCATCTCATCCGGCAGTTCTTTCTGCGCAAAAATACGGGCAAACTCTTCGGAGGCCTTCTGTCCTTCACCGGCACCGGCAAAGCGATCGACGATGCAGCGGGCCATTTCATCTTTAACCGCGCGCGGATGCAGTTCGTCGGCGGCGACTTTGGCCTGCATTGCTTTAATCTCCTCCGGCCTGCGGCAGAGAATATACAGAAAATATTTCCACATCAGTTCATCACTGACGCTCATGAGCTTGCCGAAAATCTCTTTCGGAGACTCGTTGATGCCAACATAGTTGCCCAGGCTTTTGCTCATTTTCTGAACCCCGTCGAGCCCTTCGAGCAGCGGAAGCGTCATGACGACCTGCGGGTCCTGTCCGAATACTTTCTGCAGCTCGCGGCCGAGCAGCAGATTGAAAAGCTGGTCGGTGCCACCGAGCTCCACGTCGGCTTTAACCATGACGGAGTCGTAGGCCTGTACCAGCGGATAGAGAAACTCGACGAGCGAGATCGGGCGGTTTTCGTCGTAGCGTTTGGAAAAGTCGTCGCGGGCCAGCAGCTGAGCGACGGTGACGTGTGCGGACAGGCGGATGACATCTTCAAATTTCATTCCACCCAGCCAGTCGGAGTTGAACCGAACTTCTGTCTTTTCAGGATCAAGGACTTTGAAGACCTGTTGTTTGTAACTTTCGGCATTGACCGCAATCTGTTCGCGCGAAAGTGCCGGACGGGTTGCGGATTTCCCGGAAGGATCGCCGATCATGCCGGTGAAGTCACCGATGATGAAAACAACCGTGTGGCCGGCGTCCTGAAATTCACGCAGTTTATTGAGGCCGACGACGTGGCCGAGATGAATATCCGGTGCAGAAGGATCGGCTCCGTATTTGATGCGCAGACCGCGGTTTTCCGCGGCGGCGGTTTCAAGTTTTTTCTTCAGTTCTCCGGCGGAAATAAGATCCACGTGGCGGGCGGTAAGCAGGGTGAGCTGTTCTTCGATAGTCATGATTTGGAAAGCATAAAAAAACCCGCAGGGTTTTACAACCTGCGGGTTTGTGAAACGGGAATTATTTATCCGGTTTTACTGGCCTCTTCCACCTGGACGCCACTCTTCACCGCCGATGTTGAAATCATCAAACGCCGAGGAGAGATCAACAAGATCTTCGCCGGAACGCAGCCCGGTAAGCAGCTCATCGCTGATTTCGAAGTCTTCGTCCGCAATCTTCGCTGCTTTAATGCTGAGACCGATGCGGTGCTCGACTGGATCAATCCTGACAATGCGGGCTTCCACTTCATCACCGATGCTGAGCACATCCTTGACCTTTTCGACGTGGTCATTGCTGATCTGGCTGATGTGAACCAGGCCGTCGATTCCGTCTTCAAGTTCAACAAACGCACCGAAGTTGGTGAGTTTGGTGACCTTTCCGGTGATCTTCTGACCTTCTCTGTAACTGTCGGTGATGTGGGCCCACGGATCTTCCTGCGCCTGTTTGAGACCCAGGGAAATGCGCTGGTTGGCCGCATCGATTTCAAGAACGATCGTTTCAACTTCCTCGCCCTTTTTCAGTACTTCAGACGGATGGTTGATTTTGCGCGTCCAGGACATATCGGACACGTGGATCATACCGTCCACGCCCTCTTCGATTTCTACAAAGGCGCCGTATGAAGTGAAATTGCGCACTTTGCCTCTGACCAGCGAACCGATCGGATACTTGAGCGCGGCGACTTCCCACGGATTTTCTTCCGTCTGGCGCATGCCGAGTGAAATCTTTTTGTCTTCCATGTTGATCGAAAGAACCACTACATCGACTTCGTCGCCGACTTTGAGGACATCCGATGCACGCTGAATGCGTTTGGTCCAGGAAATTTCGGATACGTGAACCAACCCTTCCACGCCTTCTTCGATTTCAACAAAGGCACCGTACGGGGCCAGGCTGACCACTTTACCGCGCAAACGGGTGCCGACCGGATATTTAGCATCAATATCTTCCCACGGATTGGAAAGCGTCTGTTTCAGACCCAGTGAAATGCGTTCTTTTTCAAGGTCAACATCAAGAATCATCACCTCGATTTTATCGCCGACCCGAACCATTTCGGACGGATGATTGATGCGGCCCCAGCTCATGTCGGTGACATGCAGCAGGCCGTCAATGCCGTCAAGATCCACGAACGCGCCGAAGTCCGTGATATTTTTGACTATCCCTTTGCGAACCTGACCGGCTTTGATTTCGCCGAGCAGTTTGAGCTTCTGTTCGCGACGGGCTTCTTCGATGATCTCGCGACGGGAAACAACAATATTTTTACGCTCTTTATTGATTTTGAGAATCTTGACGTCAATCGTACGGCCGATGTAGTCGTCAATATTACGTACCGGAACAACATCCACCTGCGAGCCGGGCAGGAAAGCATCAGCGCCGATATCGACGATGAAGCCGCCTTTGATGGCACGAGTGATGGTTCCTTCAACAATACTGCCTTCTTCGCATTCGTTGACAATATGATCCCATTTGCGCTGCTGTACTGCGCGTTTTTTACTGAGAACGACCATACCGTCTTCGTTTTCGAGACTTTCAAGAAGGACTTCGACTTCGTCACCGATCTGCACTTCAGAGAGATCTTTAAACTCGTCGCCATCGATGAGTCCTTCCGATTTATAGCCGATGTCGATGAGCACTTCGTCGTCCTGGATGCGGAGGACTTTGCCGGGAACAATTGAACCGACGGAGAAGTCCTTGAGGGTGTTGCTGTACATTTCGTCGATGGCCGCGGCGTCTTTGCCGATTGTGAGGCCATCAGAGCTAAGGGTATCTTCCATATGTTTTTCTTTTTCGATCCGGTGCCGTTCGCCGCCGCATTGCACGGGTGCGCCCCGGCCCGGGGTTATTACTTTTTTCTATTTTTTCGCAGAGGCTCACGACCACTCGATCGGTTATTTCGCACCCCGCAACTTTTAAAAGAAGCGGAATAGTAATATTTTACATTGCAAATACAAGGCCAAAAACGGGTTTTCCCTGTTTAAAAATCAGTGTCGCAAGACCAATCGTCCGCGGATTTCGCGGATCGTGACCACTGCCAAGGTAAGCCCGGTCAGCGGAATAACAAACCAGCGCATCGTTGTCCCGAATCCGGAAGACGCCGCATGATTCGAGGCACTCAGGATCAGAAAAACAATATAGGCGATGTAATACCCAAGAAACAGAGCCCCCTCCCACCGCGCAATCCGGTTGCCGGTGAAAAAAACCGGCAGACAGGCCGCAGCGACCGCCAGCATCACCAGGAAATCAAAGTGGAGAACCTCCGCCGAAACCGCAATGCCGTCCGGAGAAAACATTCCGGCCAATCCCAGCACCGCCAGCAGATTAAACAGGTTGCTGCCGACCACATTACCGACGGCGAGGTCGCGTTCGCCGCGAATACCGGCCACCACGGAGGTGGCCAGCTCCGGCAGCGACGTGCCGGCCGCGACAACAGTTAACCCGACGATTACGTCGCTGACGCCCAGATGCAACGCGATGGCAACCGCACTCTTTACCAGCCACTTCGACCCGATCACCAGCAGACCCAGGCCGGCAAGAATCAGTACAGAATCCTTTAACAGAGCCGGTTTGCCTTTTTCTATGGAGGCCGTACTGCTGTTCTCCTTCCGGCTCTGGACAATCAGAAACAGGGTATAGACAATAATGCCGACGAACAGAACCGCGCTCTCCCAATGACCGATCTGCCCGTTTGCGCTGAATATAAAGACGAGTACCGATGCCGCAATCATCACCGGAACGTCAAGTCGGATCAATCGCTGTGAAACAACCAGCGGAGTAATCAGAGCTGAAAGCCCCAGAATCAGCAGCACATTGAAAATATTGCTGCCGATGACATTCCCGAGCGCAATGTTCGGCTGTCCGGTCAGCCCGGAAACCGCACTGACCGCCATTTCCGGGGCACTGGTTCCGAATGCAACCACGGTCAGCCCGATCACCAGCGGAGAAATCCCCAATGCCGCCGCCAGCCTTGAGGCCCCGCGCACCAGCGCCTCTGCACCGACCGTCAGCAGGACGAATCCGCCCAACAGCAAGAACAGATCTGAACTCCACCAAATATTCATTGCGGCGGATCATCCTCCGAAAGAATCCGTTTTCAATCTTTTTCCACGCCTTGGAAAAATCACTGCGCAGGACGAATGTCACGGATGTTGAGCTGGAGTGAAGTGCGGCCGTTCCATGAATTTTTCTGCAGGGTGAATGCCACATCGACCGGTCCGGCAGGCAGTTTTTCAGCCAGATTGAAGCCGATTGCCTGGCGCTGGGTTTTTCCATCCGAAACCGTCAGTTTAAGGTGTTTTTCTTTGAGGATTCGGCTGTCAATCGCATGGACCCCGAAAACAGCCCAAACGGGTTCGGGATTATCCTGTCCGAACGGGCCGGTTCGCTTCAGCCCGTCAACCAGCGCTTCATTGGCTTCATCCAGCGTAACGACGCGGTCGATCTCGAGCACGGGGCACAGATCGGATTTTTTCAACTGTGCCGCCGCAGCCTGATTAAAGCGCTCTTTGAATGTTTTCACACGGTTCTGTTCGATTTCAAGTCCAGCGGCCATGGCATGTCCGCCGAACTGTTTCAGGAGATCCGAACAGGTCCCGAGTCCGACGAGAATATTGAAGGCATCGATACTGCGGCAGGAACCCCGTCCACTGCCGGCGTCCATGCCGATTACGGCAACAGGGCGCCGGTATCGGGTAACAAGACGCGAGGCGACGATCCCAATGACGCCGGGATGCCACCCTTCCCGTGCGATCACCAGACCAAAATGTTTTTCTTCATCAAAATAGGAGTCAATTTCGTTAATCGCTTCACGAACGATATCGCGTTCAATCGCCTGCCGCTCACGGTTCGCGCGGTCCAGCAGCAGAGCAAGTTCATCGGCCCGTTCCGGCAGATCGGTAAGAAACAGTTCCAATGCGGCATCGGCACGCCCTATCCGTCCGGCAGCGTTAATTCGAGGACCAAAAGTGAACCCGGCATGCCAGGTTTCAACAGAGCCGGAGATTCCGACCCGTTTTTTCAGGGCAATCCACCCCGGCCAGCAGGAATTTTCCAGGGTCTGCAAACCGGCTCGTACAAGGGCGCGGTTTTCACCGAGCAGCGGGACCATATCGGTGATGGTGGCCACGGCGACAAAATCGAGATATTTTTTCAAATCCACCCCGGCAGAAACGGAACAACCGCTGTCCCGGCCAACTTTAATAAGTGCGTGGCAGAGTTTAAAGGCAACCCCGACCCCGGCGAGAATCCGTGCGGAATGGGTTTTGCCGCGTTTGGGGTTTACAACAGCAACCGCAGGAGCTAATTGAGCATCCGGCTCATGGTGGTCCGTGACGACAACATCCACCCCGATTGAAGCGGCCTGTTCGATCGCTTCAACGGAGTTGGTTCCACAGTCCACCGTGACAATCAAAGAAGGACTGTTTTCGGCGACACAGGCAGCGAGTGCCTCCGGCGAAAGTCCATAGCCGTCGTCAAGCCGGCTGGGAATAAAGGCGGAAACATTGCCTCCAAGTTCACGCAAAACGCGCACAAGCATGGCCGTGCTGCAGACCCCGTCGACGTCATAGTCGCCGAAAACAGTTATTTTTTCGCTGTCAGACAGCGCGCGGCGGATACGCGCAACGGCTTTATCCATATCCGGCAGTTCAAATGGATCACGGAGTGTGGAAAGGGCCGGATTGATGAAAAGGACCGCTTCTTCAACCGTTTTACATCCGCGCTGGGCAAGCAGTGCGGCCAGCGGTTTCGGCATGTTTTCCAAGGTTTGGAAAAAATACCCGGCCAGTTCTTCATCACAGGGTTTAAATTTCCAGACTTTGTTCATACTCAAAAAAACAGCGCCCCGAAATCTCGGGGCGCTGCCCATTTATTCAGACTTCAGCTTTCCGGTAAGCCACCCTTAAACCTTCTTTTCTTTATGCCAGAGCAGAACGACAGGAGTGGCGACAAAAACAGAGGAATAGGTTCCGACAAGAATCCCGATGAACAGAGCCAGTGCGAAATCGTTGATGGCCCCGCCGCCGAAAAGCAGCAGCATCGCAACGGTCAGCAGCGTCGTGAACGAAGTGAGCAGCGTACGCGATAGCGTCTGGTTGATACTCAGATTGGCTATTTCGCTGTACGACGCTTTACCGTGCATCAGCTTGATGTCTTCGCGAATGCGGTCGAATACCACAATTGTGTCATTGACAGAATACCCGACAATGGTCAGCAGCGCGGCAATGACGGTCAGGCTGAGCTGCCGTCCCATCAGGCAATAGATGCCGATTGTGATCAGCACATCATGAAGCAGAGCAACAATGGCGCCGACTGCAAAGGAAAATTCGAAGCGGATGGAGATGTAAATGATGATGCCGAGCATGGCCAGAGCCAGCGCAGAGATCCCTTTTTTCTTGAGTTCAGCACCGACCTGCGCCCCGATTTTCTCTTCGCCCGTTAGCTGAATACCTGCGTTTGCATACGCACTTTTCATGGCGGTGAGCGCGGCATCCCCCTCATCGAAGCTGACTTTCACTTCGAGCGTATCATCTTTCTGTCCGGAACCGGCACCGAGCATCCGCTGATACTGGATGGTGGCATCGGTGATTCCGGCATCAGCCAGTGTCGTCCGGACGTCTTCCACCGCCGGAGGCTGTGCAAAGCGGAAAAGTTGGGACGTGCCTCCGGTGAAGTCGATTCCAAAGTTATCCTGTCCTTTAACAACAAAGAAACCCCAGCTGATCACAATGACCGCAAGCGAAAGACCGATGGCAATCCTGCGTTTACCGACAAAGTCGATTTTGGTATTGCGGCGGATCACGGAAAACATTTTCAGTGTCGTGAGTTTTGTTTTCTCCGCCAGTGTTTCGAGGAACAGACGGGTAAAAACCAGAACCATCAGCATACTGACAAGAATACCGGCCGTCAGCGTGACAGCAAATCCGCGAATGGCACCAGATCCCTGCCAGAAGAGAATTGCAGCGGTAAGCAACGTCGTGACATTGGCATCGAAAATGGTGCTGAAGGCTTTGCTGTACCCGGCTGTTATAGCGTTGGAAATGCTTTTCCCGATAGCCAGCTCTTCGCGCATACGCTCGAAAATCAGTACATTGGCGTCTACAGCCATCCCGATGGTGAGCACAATCCCGGCAATCCCCGGCAGTGTGAGAACCGGCAGGCCCGGATGAGCCCCTGACTCCGAAGCAAACAGACCGAAAATCCCGGAGGCAAACCACATACCGAAGGGCAGCAGGATCATCACAAACAGCAGCGAAAGGTCTGCAATCACCCCGGCAAAAAGATAATAGGCTCCCATAAAAATGATGACAATTATTCCGCCGAAAATTGTGGCGCGAACCCCGCTCTGGATGGCATCACGACCCAGTGACGGATCGACTTCGCTTTTCTGGATGATTTCCAAAGGCGCTTTGAGAGAACCGGCGCGCAGGGCGTTGGCCAGCTTGATTGCCTCTTCGGTTGTGAAGATCCCGGTGATCTGAGCGTTACCGCCATAGATTGCTTCCCGCAGAGTCGGGGCGGAATAAAGGGTTCCGTCAAGGATCACGGCAAGGCGGCGCCCCTGATCATTGCCGATGTTGCTGTCGCCGTTCGGGGCGTAGGCAGCAGTGACTTTACCAAAACGCTCGGCGCCTTTGCTGTTGAACTGAAGTGTAATGTAAGGACGGTTGTTCTGCGGGTCATATTCAACTCCCGCACCTTTGAGCGCCGAGCCGGTCAGTTGAATACGCCGTTCGACATAAACAGGCCGGTAAACCACGGAACCGTCGCGAAGGGTGTCTTTTTCCAGCATGAACTCGGCACCGCGTCTGGGTTCAAAGTGTCTGAGATCATTCCAGAAGGAACGGGTCAGATCGATATCCGGCACGGCATCACGGTCGCGGATATAAAAACGGTCGTTTTGCATCTGAGCAATACGGAATCCTTTGGGAGCGATTCCGTTGTCAAACAATTCATTCACCCAGGCATCGCTGTTGGCGTGTACCAAACGGAATTCGAGGAAGGCGGCGCGTTCAATCAGTGAAGTGGCTTCCTGAATATTATTGTTATCGATACCGGGCAGGCGAATGATAATGTTGTCCGTATCAACCTGCGGATAGATTTCCGGCTCGGCGATTCCCAGCCCATCCACCCGGTTGCGGATCACTTCCAGCGCAACACTTTTGGCTTCAGCTACATCTTTGTCGACCTGGGACTCCAGTGCAGCACCGGCCATGTCCGGATTCTCTTCGAGAATCCGAGCCCGAACAGCATTACGATCGACCTGAACAGTAAAACTGGCTCCGCCCTGCAGGTCGAGACCGAGTTTAATCTTTTGCCGAAACGGAGTCACCAGGGCCAACGACCATGCGGTAATTCCGATCAGTAACACCCATTTCCACATTGATTTTTTGTTCATAACAGCTTTTCCGGCAAGTTAAGACTTAACTTCGGCGGGAAGATCGCTTTTTTCTTCCAGAACCTGGGACACGGCACTTTTAAGGACTTCTATTTTTGTTTTCTCGGCGATGCGCACAACCAGAGTTTTCTCCTTAACATTCGCGATATCACCGAGAATACCGCTGGAGAGCAGCACACGATCGCCGGCTTTAATCGACGAAATCAACGCTTTGCGCTCTTTTTCGCGGCGGCGCTGCGGACGAATCATAATAAAATAGAAAATGGCGACCATTAAAGCGAGCCAGCCCATAGTAAACATAGGCGATGAATGAGACTGTGCCCCGTTTGCGCCCGGAGGCGGTGCCATAGCAATCCACTGCATAAACATGTTGTATCTCCTTACTTTTCCAAAAAACACGAAGGCGGGCATGCTAAAGTCCGGTTTCGTCCTTGGCAAGCCCGAAACCGCAGTCACCCCTTCTTATCCATGGTGTTTTTATCTAATGGCACTTTGGGCAGTACGGATATAAAAATCCGATTTAAGTAAACAATTTCCCTCGATTTTGTTTTTGTACGCTTGATGA
>JASKKX010000016.1 GCA_030153935.1 Verrucomicrobiota bacterium
CAGGCCCACGGGCTGAAACAGAAATGCCATTTAATACGGCTAATAAATACTCTTTACCCGGAACTGTTCGACCAAGCAGGCCCCCGCAGATAACCCAGGCAATTACTGTTCAAAAATGTCTAAAAGCGCGGCAGGAGTTGCAAAATCGGCATAAAGATGCATAATGAAAGGAATGAATGTTCTTCTGATCTATCCTAAGTTTCCGGATACGTTCTGGAGTTTCAAGCATGCGCTTGAGTTCGTAGGCAAGCGGGCCTCTCTGCCGCCGCTGGGACTGCTGACCGTTGCAGCGATGCTGCCGCCGGAATGGTCGACGCGCCTGGTGGACATGAATGTGCAGAGTCTCACAGATCAGGATCTGGCCTGGGCAGACTGCGCGTTTATCAGCGCGATGATCATCCAGCGCGATCCCGCCCGGCAGGTGGCTGACCGGTGCAGGAAGGCAGATCTGCTGGTTATTGCCGGCGGACCGCTGTTTACCGATGAAAATGAACATGAACAGTTCGAAAGTGTAGATCATTTTATATTGAACGAGGGCGAGCTGACACTTCCGCCGTTCCTCGAAGATCTCAAAAAGGGCAGTCCGAAACGGATCTATTCCTCTGACCGGTTTGCAGACCTGCAGCAAACGCCGCCGCCCCGCTGGGAACTGCTCAATTTCAAACGCTATGCCTCCATGAGCATTCAGTTTTCGCGCGGCTGCCCGTTTAACTGCGATTTCTGCAATATCACGGCCCTGCTCGGCCACCAGGTGCGTATAAAAACCTCAGCGCAAATCATCACCGAACTCGACAATCTCTGCGACCTGGGATGGCGCAATGAAATTTTCTTTGTCGACGACAACTTCATCGGCAACAAACAATTCCTGAAAACCGATCTCCTGCCTGCTCTGATCGCCTGGCGAAAACACAGACCCGGCATCGTCTTTTTCACGGAAGCGTCCATTAACCTAGCCGATGACAAGCCTCTGATGAAGATGATGGTTGACGCGGGATTCAATAAGGTTTTTATCGGCATTGAAACCCCGGATGAAAACTGCCTGACCGAATGCAGCAAAGTCCAGAACAGGACCCGCAATCTTGTCGAAGACGTGAAGTGCATCCAGCGGGCGGGGCTGCAGGTGCAGGGCGGCTTTATCGTCGGCTTCGATCACGACCAACCCTCCATCTTCCAGCGGCAAATTGATTTTATCCAGAAGAGCGGTATCGTGACGGCCATGGTCGGTCTGCTGCAGGCCCCTGCCGGAACACGGCTTTACGAACGCATGAAGAAGGAGAACCGTCTTTGCTCAGACTCCTCAGGGGATAATGTGGACGGGACGACCAACATTATTCCGGCAATGAACCGGAAAACGCTGCAGGCAGGATACCGGCAGATTCTGGATTATATTTATTCTCCAGCTCCTTATTACCAGCGAATTAAAACCTTTCTCCGCGAGTACAAGCCGCCGCGAATACGGAGAAAAATTGAATTTTACCATATTCTTGCGCTCGTGCGTTCATTCTACCGGCTCGGCATTGTGGGGAAAGAACGTTCCCACTATTGGAACCTCCTGGTGTGGGCCCAGTTCCACCGTCCCCGGCTTTTTGCCGATGCCGTCATTCTGGCTATCTACGGCTACCACTTCCGCAAGATCTGCGAACAGCATGTCGTGTAAGGAAAGGACAGAGAGTATCTGTGGACATTCGCTATCCGAGTGTCGATAATCAGACAACAAGGAGAAATGAACTATGAAAAAATTACTGATCATACTGACGGGTACACTGATCGTGACCGGAGCCATGGCTCAAACCAAACCGTTCAACCTCAGTCTTGTTCCGGACGTCGCCGTTTATGACCGGAACGAACGGATCGAAGGTCTGACCCTCAGCATCTGGGGCGAAAACCCGCAGACATCGCTGGCTTTGGGAGTTGTGAACGGAACCTCGGGTCAGAGCGCCGGCCTGAGCCTGGCGCTCATCCTCAACTATGCCGACAGTTACAAAGGGGTACAGTGGGCGCCGATCAACTATACGGCAGATGACTTTCTCGGATGGCAGCTCGGTCTCGTAAACTATACCGGAGGCTTCATGAAAGGCCTGCAGACCGGCTGGGTAAACGGCGCAGACCATTTGACCGGATTACAGTTCGGATTCGTCAACTATGCAAAGACAGCAGAAAGCGGAGTACAGATCGGGCTGATAAACATTATTTCCGACAACCAGTGGTTCAGTGAAATGCCTGACGAACTGGCTCCCGGAATGATTTTCGTCAACTGGAGTTTCTAGCCCGCATTTCTCACCGATATGGGTGATAAGAAGAGAACCGTTTTGTTTATTGTGTTTTGCCGGCAGCGAATACCTTACAAAACGGTTTTCTTATGGCGACAAAGTTACAGGATTTGAGTTTCAAGGGGTGGGCTCACACAAGGTAGTTGCGGATTTCGGGGCCGGTGACGTGTCAAGCGATGGCGGCGGTCGAAGACGCGCCGCGGGGTCGCCAATGCCGAAGTCCTTCCCGGCAGGCAGAACCCGCGGTTTATCGTGACGGGCCGGTCGGCGAAACATGCTGTG
Organism: Verrucomicrobiota bacterium; assembly: GCA_030153935.1. GTDB lineage: Bacteria > Verrucomicrobiota > Kiritimatiellia > Kiritimatiellales > Tichowtungiaceae > Tichowtungia. The sequence goes on from JASKKX010000016.1 coordinate 2,553, forward strand.
GAACCGCCGAACTCTGCGAGGTCGGCTGCTGTGCAGGCGGCGACAGGGGAAACCGCACCAAAGAACTGCAGCTCGGCTGCTTGCCGATCGCACCGGCACCCACACTCTTCGAGCCAACCAGTTGCGTGTCCGGGGCTCTCGGCCATCACTTGCAGGCTGAGTTTGCCATCACGCGCGAACAGATCGGAAAACTCAGCAGTGCGTAAAACTAAAGTGTGCTGCTGACCCCGGCACCGGCTGCGGGCGACGCGATAAATCATTTTTCAGTGGAAACAGTGGTGAAGTATCTTTCCCTTTTCTGTACACTTCAGATCGGCAATGAAACCGATTGCATTTCAAACGACATGGGGAAGGATCGCGCTGACGCTGGATGACAGCGAAAGGGCTGTTGAACTTGCCCTGCCCGCACTGAAAACGCCGCCGCGCGAACCGTTCCGGGCAAAAGATTCCAGGGATTGGAAAACTGCCTCGGAATTTTTCCGATGGCTGGAAGAAAAGTTTCCACCCATTGGAAACCCGAACGGCACAGTGTTTCAGCAGGCCGTCTGGAATGCGTTGAAAAAGATTCCTTGCGGACAGACACGCACCTACGGAGAGATCGCCACGACCGTTGGAAAGCCAAAAGCCGTGCGCGCCGTCGGTTCGGCCTGCGGAGCGAATCCGCTGCCGGTTTTCATTCCCTGTCATCGGGTCACCGCCAAAAACGGTCCCGGCGGATTCAGCAGCGGACTGCCGTGGAAGAAACTGCTGCTGGATGCAGAAGCCTCTACCAAAGGTAAAAGTCCCGCTATCTGCACAGTTTCTTTGTGATTTCCTCCCCATGCGATCCCTGGGAACGGACGATTGCCAATTCATTTTCGCTGGGTTGCCGCACCGTCTCCACCGGCCCCGGAGTCGTTGCCCCATAGGGAGAACCGCCGGTTTTCATCCATATTAAGCAGGCGCTGTTCGGAGTAAGGAACCCCGACAACAATCATTCTCTGATGAAACCGGGTTGTGTGAAAACTCTGGATGGTTGTTTCCTGACCGCCGCGCTGTGTGGCAGTACTCACAAAAACACTGCCGCCTTTCCCGACAAGGGCTCCCGACAACCCCAACTGGGTGGTTGGGTCCAGAAAGTTACGCAGTTGTGAGCACATGGTCCCGAAACGGATCGGTGTCCCGAAAATGACAGCATCCGCTTTTTTAAAATTTCCGATCTCGCAACAGGAATGTGGGCAAAACTTTGTCTTGCTGCTTTTGCGTCGCTTTTTTCGAGAGCGTCCTCCGGCATCAGGTCGGGCACCTGCAGCAACTGCACTTCGCAGTCATCCACATTTTTCACTCCCTCTGCAACGGCTTCGGCCAGCTGATAAACATGCCCATACATACTGTAGAATACCACTTGTACTTTTATCATGTTTAATCCCCTTGTTTTGACTCTGTGTAATGAATGTTATCCCCCTGTGACCGAAAAATCAATCTTTCCTCCCCTTCGGAACCGCGTTCATAAGATGACTGTTAAAAACGAGACCTGTTCCATTTCCCATTATTTCCTGTTCTTAACCGTACACTTATACGTAAGCTTAGCCGTTCCGGAGAAAATACCTCCGGAGGAACAGCAGATCAGGACGGATCGATGAAAATACAGGAGCCGGAGTGATGAAAAAAAGTATAACGCCTTATGTGTGCCATATTTTTATCTGCACAAATATCCGGGAGAATAATCCGGAGAAACCGGGTTGCGGTACCCGCGGAACCGAGTCGATGAAAACGCAAATCAAGGAAATGGTCGAGACTCGCGGCTGGAAAGGCCGGGTGCGCGTTTCAACCACCGGGTGCATGGGGCTCTGTTCACAGGGGCCGAATATCCTCATTCATCCCCAGGGGATTCATTATTCGGAGGTAACCGGAGAGGATCTCCCCGTTATTCTCGATGCCATTAAGCTGTAAGGAGTATCCCATGTTGTCTTTTGTCTGTCTTGCCGTCCTGCTGGGCCTGGGGTACTGGCTGCGCCGGAAACTTGTTTTTATGCAGCGGCTTTATCTGCCGGCATCGGTCATTGCCGGACTGCTCGGGCTGATTCTGATTCAAGGCTTCAAAGCGGCAGAAGGGCCTCTGCCGGCGGAATGGACGACAGGATGGGTCAAGCTGCCGGGAATTCTTATTAATGTGGTATTCGCCTGTCTATTCCTCGGGGTGAATATTCCGGGGGTCTCCAAGGTGTGGAAAAGCGCCAGTCGCCAGCTGGCCTATGGTCAGATCGTGGCGTGGGGACAGTACGTGGTCGGCATTGGCCTCGTTCTCTTTCTGCTGGGGCCCGTCTTTCATCTAAACCCCCTTTTCGGTGCAGTACTGCCGGTCGGTTTCGAGGGTGGGCACGGCACGGCGGGCGGGCTTGGTCCGGTCTTTGATGAACTCGGCTGGCCCGCCGGCAGGGATTTTGCTCTCGCCAGCGCCACAGGCGGCATTATCAGCGCGATTATTGTCGGCATGGGGCTGGTCAACTGGGCGGTGCGCAAAGGCTATGTGTTGGAAAAAAGACCGCCGCACGAAAATATTGAAGAAGAGGACTGGACCGGAAGCATTCCAAAAGGTGCACGCCCGAAGGCGGGACATCTGACGGTATCGAGCGATGTGATTGAATCCCTCAGCCTGCACCTCGTTTTCGTTGCCGCCGCCATTCTTATCGGAATCGGTTTCAAAGAACTGCTGGTTTTACTGGAAGGGATTGTCCCGGTCCTGGCCAAACACAATCTGCTCAGCAGTTTTCCGCTCTTTCCACTCTGTATGCTGGGGGGGCTGTTCGTTCAGCTTTTTGGCGACCGGTTTGATCCGAATGACCATATTGATCACGGACTGACACGCCGCATCCAGAATACCGCGCTTGATTTTCTTGTCGTCGCAGCCATCGCCACGATTCGGCTTGATGTCGTTGCAGCCGGCTGGCTGCCGCTGGTGATTCTGATTGCAGTCGGCATTCTTTGGAATGTTTTCTGTGTGCTGGTGATCGCACGCCGTGTTTTCCAAAACGCCTGGTTCGAGCGCAGTATTGCAGAGATGGGTCAGTCAATGGGCGTAACCGCCACCGGACTGCTTCTGCTGCGTGTGGTTGACCCGGACTATAAAACCCCCGCTGCCGAAGCCTTTGCCTGCAAACAGCTGCTCCATGAGCCGTTTATGGGCGGAGGACTCTGGACCGGCATGGCCATTCCGCTGATCGCAGCCTATGGCGCCCTGCCCATTTTCGGGATCGCCTGTGCCGCGGTGCTGATCTGGGCTGTTCTCCTGGCTATCATGGCATGCAGAGCCTGATACCCGCCGTCGGAAACATCCAGTGGATTACTGGATCATTTTTTTAGTGGCCTTGATCAGGCTTTTCCAGAGCTCTTCCTTCGTTTTGCATTTCAGAAGCAGATCGCGCGCTGCTTTGGTCGAAAAGCTCTGCGTCAAGCCGGATAAAAGCTTTAGATAGAAGGCACTCGAAGCTGTAGGAATGACCATGTAAAAGAAAATTTTCGAAAGCCTGTCATCAGGCGCTCCGAACTTGACACCTTTTTTGCTGATGCCGAGTGTAAGTGTCATTCCTCCGCCTTCGACCCCGCGGACATGCGGAAAGGCCATCCCGTGTTCCACTGCAGTGGACACGATGGCCTCGCGGCGCAGGGCCGCATCATGCAGATCGGAACAGTCTTCAATATAGCCTTCGGCACGGAGGGTCTCACACATTTCGAGGAGGACGTCTTCTTTCGTCGTCCCTTTCAGGCTGGGAATCATCAGTTCCGGAGCAGAAAACCGCTCGATCCCGCGTTTAACGGGATCGCCCCAGCGGCGGCGCGGAGAACGGCGGGTGAGCGGCACGTCGGGAAAATAGAGAATCCGGGTGCAGTTCGGACAGCGATTGAGTTCATCGCCGGCATGAATGCTGTTGATTAATGTTTTGGTCAGCGCATAGCCGCAGCCGGAACAGTTGCTTCCAGTGATGGGGACAATGGCCTCAATGTTTTTCTGCAGCAGCCGGTTGAAGTGATTTTTCAAATCCGGGGCGAGTTCATCGGTCAGCGTTTTAATATTTTTATCCAGCTGCTGGAGGTGCTGGGACGGCATGGAAGCCTGCTGCTGTGCACGTGCCGCAACCAGATCCTGCAACTGAATCAGATGTTTAATCGTATGTCTTTCTTTGCGAACCATAGCGGTTTCTCCTTTTTAAAATTCTGGTTTAAATTCAGACCTCTGCGGTGACAAAAGCGTTGTACAGTTCTTCATAGGAATTTGTCACCGGAAACTGCGGAAACTCGTCAATCACATTCTGCGGCGGACGGAAAAGGATGCCCGCATCCGCTTCGGCGAGCATGGAGGTGTCGTTATAGGAATCCCCGGCCGCGATTACTTTGAAGTTCAAACGATGCAGCGCTTTGACTGCCTCGCGCTTCTGGTCCGGCAAACGAAGATGATAATCCGTCACACAACCGTCCCCGTCAATTTCGAGACAGTGGCACCATAGTGTCGGGTAGCCGAGCTGTTTCATAAGCGGGGCGGCGAAGTCGTAGAACGTATCGGAAAGAATGATGATCTGAAATTTCTCGCGCAACCGGTTCAGGATATCATGCGCACCGGGCAGCGGGCCCATGCCTGCGATCACTTTCTGGATATCGGCCAACTTCAAGCCGTGTTCATTCAGAATGGTGAGGCGCTGACGCATCAGCACGTTATAGTCCGGAACATCGCGGGTTGTGGCACGCAGCGCATCGATTCCAGTGTGCTCTGCCACGCTAATCCAAATCTCCGGAACCAGTACTCCTTCTAAATCTAAGCAGGCGATCCGCATGAAACTCCTTTCGGTCTCGTAAAGCGCCTCATTTTAAATTCCCATTTAGTTATGGCAAAATAATACGGAAACCTTTTTAATTTAAGTCTCCTTCGGAAACCGCTGGTGAGCGGCCGAAATTAAACTGAAAAACTGAAATCGAGTCTATGCCTTCTTTTATTGAAAAAATCGGAAAATTGTTCAAGAGACAAGAAACCTACCGCCCGTCGCAATCCAAAGCAGCAGCGGACAAACGTCCCGCAGAGGAAAAGCCCGCCAACCCGTCCAAACCGGCTGAACAGCAGGGTGCTCCGGTCAGTACCCGTCGCAACCGCAGCGGGAAGACCCGGAAATCTGCAGGCGGAGCCCCGCCGCCGCAAGAGAAGCAGACTCCTGAAAAACCGTGGGATCCCGCTTCGTTTCAGGTTGAGCCGGAAAAAGGGAAAACCCGCTTTCAGGATCTCAATCTGCCTGTTGCCATCATGCATGCCATCGCCGACCTTAACTTTCGCTACTGCACTCCCATTCAGGCGGAAATTCTGCCGCTGACTCTCGAAGGAAAAGATATGGCCGGCAAAGCACAGACCGGCACCGGGAAAACCGCCGCGTTTCTGCTGGGGATCTTCGCGAATTTTATAAAGGATTCCAAAGGGGCCCCCAAGCCCGGCACCCCGCGCGCGCTCATCCTCGCCCCGACCCGTGAACTGGCCATGCAGATCCGTGATGATGCCGAGAAACTCGGCAAATACACATCTTTCCGCACCCTCGCCATCTACGGAGGAATTGACTACGATAAACAGCGCCGCATGCTGGACCAACCGGTCGACATCGTTGTTGCCACTCCAGGCCGCCTGATTGACTTCGTCCAGCAGAATGTACTGAACCTGAGCCAGGTTGAAACTCTCGTCATTGACGAAGCGGATCGAATGCTCGACATGGGCTTTATCCCGGATGTCCGCCGCATCGTTTACAAAACTCCGCCGAAAGAAAAACGACAGACTCTGCTCTTCAGTGCCACGCTCGACGACGAAGTCATGCGTCTCGCAGCCGCCTGGATGGTCAATCCGGGAAAAATTGAAATTGAGCCCGACCATACCGCCACGGAACTGATCGATCAACAAGTCTATATCGTCACCGACGACCAGAAATTTGCCCTGCTCTATAACATTCTCAAAAAAGAAGTAAAAGACAGCTCGGCACTGATCTTCACCAACCGGCGTGACCAGGCAGAACGCCTTTCCGAGGAACTCTACCGGTTCGGTCTCGATTGTGAAATGCTCTCCGGAGCTGTCGCACAGAATAAACGTCAGCGGATTCTAGCCGCATTTAAAGAGGGTCGCACCAAACTGGTCGTCGCCACCGATGTCGCCGGACGCGGAATTCATGTGGATGACATCACCCATGTTATCAACTTCAACATTCCGTCACGTCCGGATGATTATGTGCATCGCATCGGCCGCACAGGCCGCGCCGGCAAGAAGGGAATCTCGGTGACCTTCGCCTGCGAAAAGGAATCATTTGAACTCCCCGCGATCGAAGAACTGCTTGGAGAGCGTCTGTCCTGCATCAGGCCGGAAAAAGATATGCTGGAACTTCCCGAGCCGGTGCGCAAAGCGCCTGCCCGGAAGCCCCGCCCGCCGCAACGGCGAAAAGGGTCCAACCGCTCGTCATCGCGGCGCCGCAAACCGCCGCGCCGCTAGACGGGTTCGCTGCCTCCGCGATATCAACGGCGGCGAATGGTTACTGCAATAATTACGCAAGCCGGGATTTCCGGGATCGACGAAGCGGGGCGTTCAGAAAACGAAAAGGCTCCCGAAGAGAGAGCCTTTTCGTTGCTGATATCTGAGACCATTACATCATAAACATCATTTCAGCATAGGACGGTAACGGCCAGAAGTCTTCCGGAACTATCTTTTCGAGAGCATCGACCGATGCGCGGACTTTGCTCATCGCCGCAATCTGTTTTTCCGCTCCGTTTGCTTTTTCGAGTGCCGCAACAGCTTTGTACAGCTTTTCGGTTTCCGCGCACATGCCTTTCAGCGATGCCTTGGCACCAACCGTCGTTCCTCCGACTGCGTCGATGCTCTTGACCGACACTGCCAGCTCAGCCTGCGCGGTCATTACCGCCGGAATAATCATGGTTTTGGCCATCGTCAATGCGGTATTGGCTTCGATTTCAATCGTCTTCTCATAGGCTTCTTTGTAGATCTCGTAACGGGAATGGAGTTCTTTTTCGCTCAGTACACCGTATTTCCTGAAAAGCTCGATCGCCTTGCTGCCGGTATACGCCTTGAGTGCATCCAGTGTTTTTTTGACGTTCGGCAGACCGCGCTTTTCAGCTTCTGCCGCCCATTCGTCGGTATAATTGTCACCGTTGAACAGAATGCGTTTGTGCTTTTTGATGATACCGGAGAGCAGTTTCTGCAACGCTTCGTTGAATGCCTTCCCGGCAGCCACATCCGCTTCAAGTTTTGTGCAGATTTCGTCGAAGGCTTCCGCCACGATCGTATTGAGTACAACATTGGCACCCGCCGGATTCTGATTCGAGCCAACTGCGCGGAACTCAAACTTGTTGCCGGTGAAAGCAAACGGGGATGTACGGTTCCGGTCGGTGTTGCCGCGAGGAAGGATCGGAAGCGTGTCTACGCCGAGATGAATGACTCCACCCTGCCTGGAACTGTTGGCCGGACCTTTTTCAATCTGTTCAACGATATCGGTGAGCTGATCGCCGAGGAAGACCGAAATAATGGCCGGCGGAGCTTCGTTCGCACCCAGACGATGATCATTCCCGGCAGTGGCAACCGAAGCACGCAGAAGATCCGCATGGGTATCCACCGCTTTGATAAGAGCGCAGATGACGGTCATAAATTTAGCGTTTTCGTGCGGATTGTCTCCGGGTGAAAGCCAGTTTTTCCCGTCCGGACCGCAAAGCGACCAGTTGTTGTGTTTGCCGGATCCATTAACCCCTGCATACGGTTTCTCGTGCAGCAGACAAACAAGACCGTGTCTTTCGGCAGTTTTGCGAAGCACTTCCATGGTCATCATGCTCTGGTCAACAGCAAGATTCAGCTCTTGAAAGAACGGAGCAATTTCGAACTGGGCCGGGCAGACTTCGTTGTGACGGGTCTTAGACGGGATGCCTATACGCCAAAGTTCGGTATCAAGGTCTTCCATGAAAGCCAGGACACGGGTTTTGATCGCGCCGAAGTAGTGGTCTTCCAATTGCTGGTGTTTGGCCGGGGCACTGCCGAACAGCGTGCGACCGGTTTGCTGCAGGTCAAGACGAGCGTTATAGTATTCTTCGTCCACTAGAAAGTATTCCTGCTCGGAACCGAGAGTGGCAAATGCCCGCTGCTGCACTTCAATACCAAACAGCTTAGCCAGACGGCAGGATTGTTCATTAAGAGCTTTCATTGAACGCAGCAGCGGGGTCTTTTTATCGAGAGCCTCGCCATGGTAGCCGCAAAAAACGGTGGGGATACAAAGGGTGTTATCCTTAATGAAAGCCGGGCTGCTGGGGTCCCAACCGGTATAACCACGGGCTTCAAAAGTGGCACGCAGCCCTCCGGACGGAAAACTGGACGCATCCGGCTCGCCCTGAATCAGCTCGGCACCGGAGAATTTACAAACCACGGATCCTTCGCCGTCGGGGATGATGAATGAATCATGTTTTTCAGCAGTTGACCCGGTCAGCGGCTGGAACCAGTGCGTAAAATGTGTTGCGCCCTTGGCAATTGCCCATTCTTTCATGGCCTCGGCAACTTCGTCGGCAACACCGGCATTCAGATTTTTGCCGATTTTAATGGTTGCCTCAAGCGATTTAACAGTCGCCTCGGCAAGGTGTTCACGCATTACACGCATGCTGAACACATTCTCTCCGAATTTTTCAATCGTACTGGACATATTTCTCTCCATTTATTTTCATTTCCGGCTGCAGATCTCTGCTCCGGTCTGTTTTTGATAAAAACCAGGGACGGGCGAGGTGATTCAAAAACGTCCCCCGGTCCCTTAAATAAGCCGGGGACACAACCCGCGGCGTCCATCCGCAAGCTGTCATTTCAGCAATCGTTATTCAATACACAGAAAAGGGCTCCTGGCCAGAACCCCTTCCTGCTGTTTCGGTCTGTGGTCTAGATATCATAATACATAGCGAATTCCCACGGGTGAGGGCGTAAGGCTAGTGCCTTTGCTTCATTTCGAAGTTTGTAGCTGATCCAGGTATCAATGACATCCTGGGTAAAAACGTCGCCTTTCAGCAGGAAACTGTGATCAGCCTGAAGTGCCAGAAGAGCCTCCTCCAATGTTGCGGGAGTATGCGGTACACTCGCCAGCTCCTCGGGCGGAAGATCATAAATATCCTTATCCAGCGGCTGGCCGGGATCAATCTTGTTCTGAATCCCGTCAATGGCAGCCATCAGCAGCGCGGAGAATGCAAGATAGCCGTTGCAGCTTGGATCCGGACAGCGGAATTCAAGCCGTTTTGCCTTCGGTGAATTGGAATACATCGGAATGCGAACGGCCGCGCTGCGGTTCCGGCTGGAATAAGCCAGATTTACCGGGGCTTCGAAACCGGGAACCAGGCGTTTGTAGCTGTTCGTGGTGGGATTGGTGAAGGCCAAGAGAGCCGGCGCATGCTTCAGGATTCCGCCGATAGCATACATACAGGTCTCAGACAGACCCGAATACCCGTCGCCGGCGAACAGATTCTGGCCGTCTTTCCAGATCGACAAATGGGTATGCATCCCGCTGCCGTTATCATTCCAGAGAGGCTTCGGCATAAAGGTCACCGTTTTACCGTATTTGGTGGCAACATTTTTAATGACGTATTTATATTTAAGCAGATTATCGCCCATTTCAACGAGCGGTGCAAAGCGCAGATCGATTTCGGCCTGTCCGCCTGTCGCCACTTCATGATGCTGACATTCCATTTCGACACCCAGATCCTGCAGGCTCAGCATCATTTCGCTGCGCATGTCCTGAAACTTATCCGTCGGCGGAACCGGAAAATACCCCTCTTTGTACCGCGGTTTATATCCGAGGTTCGGAGACTCCTCCTTCCCGGAGTTCCAGCGGCCTTCGACCGAATCAATCCTGTAGTAGCCTTCATGCTCGTTCTGATCAAAACGGACATCATCAAAAATAAAGAATTCCGCCTCCGGTCCTATATAAGCGGTATCGCCAATACCAACGGTTTGCAGGTATTTTTCAGCCTTGCGGGCAATATTGCGCGGATCGCGGGTATAGTCTTCTCCGGTAACCGGATCACAGATGTTGCAGATCATCACCAGTGTCTTATGCTCAAAGAAAGGATCAATAAACGCGGTTTCCGCAACCGGTTTAACGAGCATATCAGACTCATTAATGACCTGCCACCCGCGGATACTCGATCCGTCAAAACCCAGCCCTTCTTCAAAGGTGCTTTCTTTGACTTCACAAACCGGAACCGAAAAGTGCTGCCACAAACCGGGGAAATCCATAAAACGAAGATCGACGATCTTCACCTCTTCTTTCGCGATCAGATCCAGCACCTCTTTCGGCGACGTCCATTTCTTCATCATATTTTTCCCTCCATTCTGTCTTCAAACAAGTTAATCGCCGGAAAATACAATATCCGTCATGTTTTGAAGCAAGAACTGAGCCAACCACTGAACTTTTCGGTTCTCATTAAAATAAGTAACGGGGAGCAAACCAGTAATAAAAGTTTTAATTCCTGCAAGACAGCTGCCGCGAGACAAAATTGTAATATAAACCGCCGTCATATTACTTTTTTGTATGAGTTAAGGCGGTTAAGTTCTTCAGTATATATCTCACGAACCTCTTCGGTTCTCCGGGATAAGTCATCCAGAAAGTTGTCTGCTTTTGCATCGGTTCCCGACAGTCGTTTTGCCAGCGCATTCAATTCATCCGTATGTGCCGGGATTTCATGAATCTGCCGGTTTTCCAAAATTTGTAAAAAATGTTCCACTCTGCGCAGAAAAACATAGTGGCCGGCGAGCAAACCGGCTGTCCGTTCAGAAAGCAGATCGTGACCTCCAAGGAGGCGCAATGCCTGCAGCGTGTTGCCGACCAGAATATCCGGATATCTGTAGGCAAAAGAGAGCTGATATCCCTGAACAAGAAACTCAATGTCACGAATTCCGCCAATCCCTGTTTTTACGTCATGGGTTAACGAGTTTTGTTTTGTTATCTGCTGAATTGCAGCTTTGCGCATGGAACAGATGGAAGAGACAATCGCGTCAACAGGCAGCGGGCGGGATAACAGTGACCGGACCTCCTTAAGGAAGGGATCGCCGGTCTCCCGGCTTCCGGCAACAATCCGACTTTTAAGAAGAGTCTGGATTTCCCATAAAGCCGCTTTGTTTTTGTAATAATCTTTCATTGATTCCGTTGTAAGCGGCTGTTCGCCCGCTGAACCGTAGGGGCGGAGCCGGAAATCAATCCGATAGGCATAGCCGTCGGAAGTGTGTCGCGTCAGGTTCCTGCAGAGCCGATTCAGCAGCCGGCTCAGAATTTCTCTCTCTTTCCCAACCAAGACGGAATTCCGTTCGAAAGGCTCGAATCCGGCTATTAAGTCGATGTCCGAACTGTAATTCAACTCTTCTCCGCCGAGTTTTCCTAAACCGATAAGAAAAAAACGGCTCACAAGTGATTCATATCCTGAAGGAATGTGTCCTTCATCCATCAGGTGCCGCCAGGTATTTCGGATTGCTTCTTCAAGGACGGCATCGGCCAGCGCAGAAAGGTCGCCGGTAATCTCCTCAATCGGCGCTTTCAGGATCATATCACGGGTTCCGATGCGGAGGATTTCACGCCGCCGAAAGCGACAGACTGCGGATGGCCATTCCTCATAAGGTTCTGAACCCAGGGTCGATTCGGCCAGTTCCGCAATCAATGTTTCGCGGCTGCGCGGCCTCTGGAGGACAACAGGATCTGTCACCCAGCTTAAAAACCCCGGATAACGGATCAGGCTGTCGGCCAAAAACTGGCTGCGGGAAAAGATGCCCAGCAGAATATCCAGTCTTTTCGGCTGGGAAAGAAGGGTCTGAAAATGTTCAAGCGGATTGTCTGCCTTCGAAACGAATCGGTCCCAGTTATTCAATGCCATATCCGGGGCCGGTTCGTGCTTCAAATGGTCGCAGGCCAGAACCGCCAGGGACAGGAATACCTCGCGGCGCCGACCTCTTCCTGCCAGAGAATGCAGGTTGGAAAACGCTCGTCCAGCATCACGGAATCCAGCTCTTTTCAACACATCCGTTACAGCCGGATCGTTCCTGTCCGACGAAAGCAGCACATCGGCTATATTGCCGCCTGCAGAGCCCGGAAGCGATTTGCGGCCATAGTGTTTTTCGACAAACGCACGAACAGCGGCTGTGCGGGTCTCAACGTCGAGGTGGAGTTGTTCGGACGGAGAAAGGCCGTCCTTCTCCTCATACCCCATACGCCTTGCAAGATGCATATATTCATCACTTTTGATCTCCGGCAGAAAAAGATCCCGCGCGGATCCACGCAGCATTCGCAACCCATTGATCAACCTGCGGGCAAACCCGTAGGCACTCACAAGACGTTCCTGCTCTTCGGCATCCAGGATTCCCGCTTCTCGCAAGCCGGCGAGAGCCTGATGGATCTGCGGAGTCCTCAGGGCGTCGTGTTCCGCTCCGAACTCCACCTGCAGAAGCTGTACCGTATATTCCAGATCCACCAGAGCACCGGGGCTGAATTTTGCATTAAAACGCCCCGGTTTATTTTTTTCGGTCGCCTGCCGCGCCCTCAGTTTATGAATATCCTCCAGCTTGATTTCCCGCACCCGGTATACAAACTCATCGCGCAGGCGTTCCAGACGGGTTCCGAACGTGTGATCTCCGGCAATCGTTCGCATTCGCACCAAGGCAAGGCGTTCATACGACAGCGCCGGACCGCCCGGCCCGTAGTATTTACAGAAGTTTTCCAGGCTGCAGGCCAGCGGACCGCTGTGTCCGTACGGCCGCAGACGCAAGTCCACTTCGAAAATTCCCTCCCGTTTCGCCAGAATCGACTTGGCAGTAAGACGGGCCAGTTCACAAAAAAACTCTGCATTACTGATCGAATGTTCGCCATCCGTGCTGCCGTTGTCGCTGTAAACGAAAAGAAGCTCGATATCCGATGCATAGCCGAGGGCAATACCGCCCAGCTTACCAAGGCCCATCACAGCGTAGTGGGCAGGCAGACCGCCGACTGTGCGAGGGTGTCCGTGACGGGCTGTCAAAATTTCCCAAATTATACCGGCCGTTTTTTCCACAACCAGTTCTGCAAGAGCGGTCAGTCTTCGGGCCAGTTCACTGAACTGCATGCCACGCTGCAGAATGTGATCCAGATCGATCAGGAAAATTTCCCGGTCTTTGAATTGGTTAAGCATTTTCAGCCGCTCTTCGGTCGTCGTACAGGAGGCCAGAGCGGCATCAAGTCGCGCGCGCAGGGGTGTCGAAGAAGCAATCGGCACAGTGCCATCGACAGGCGGCTGCAGGATCGGAAGCAGTGATTCATACTGAAGCCGGATAAAATCCTCCCAGAGGAAGTCACTTGCTCCCAGCAGGCGGGCGAGGTCGCGCATCGTGCGGGGGCCTGATATGATTTCCAGCCAGTCCTGCCGATTCGGTGCCGCAATGATATCCTGTACCAGCTGCCAATAGCGGGAAAGTGCCTTATAGGGATCCGGTGCCGAAGGAAGAAAAAAAGTGAACTGTTTGGTCAGTAAAACTGAGAGCTGAATCCGCTCGCGCACATTTTTATCGGTCAGAGAGCGTTCCGACCGGTCACTGATTTCGATAGTATCCTCCACACGGCCGCGGACCGTTCGGATACGCACACGTTCAATCGACAGCCCCTGCAGGGACAGCGCAATACTCAGGGCATAAAGAAAAGCCGGTGTGTCCTGAGAAACAACACGGAGAGTTGCCGTGCTGGACGAAACGTCTGTCATTGAAATGTCCATCGGATAAAGTACGGGAGATGACTGCCGCGTCAGTTCACCAAGGGAAACGGTCACCGCATTGTTTACAATCCGCCGGGCCTCTTCGGATGATTTGGCGGAACCTTCCTCCAGAAGTCGAATAACCTCAGCAAGCCGCTTTCCCAGCAGACTCATCTGTTCTGAGGCCGAACGATTTGACTTATTGCGCAGAATAAAGCGGTCAATAATCCGGCGACGGCGCAGCAAATCAGGGGTATTGAATCGCGGCTGCCGTCTTCGGCTGGATACAGCGGGTGTTTCCGTCCGGGCGTATGTGAAAACATTCCCGGAAAGAATGGAAAATCCATAGGCCGCCAACAAACCGGATATAACGGAAAATTCGGAAGCATAATCAAACGCGAGCACGGTCCAGACTATCGTTCCGTTTTCACCGTCTGAAACAATCGTTGCCACCGGATGATCGCTGTTCAGATCCTGCAGCAGGCGCACATGGCAGGCAATTTCTCCGTTGGAAAAGTGTTTAAAATAATCTTCAGGCAGGCGGGAGAGGTGCTGTTGGACGGCCTTGAGCTGGAGGCCGTCGTCCAGGCAAAAAATTTCGTTAACAGTCGGCTTCATAAAAGAACCCCGCCATTTTGCATCCGGCAAACGATGGAAACGACTGCGCCGTTCCGACCTTCTATAGCCACCCTGTTTTGGCCGGCAACCCGACTGATTCTCAGCAGAACAGATCCATTTCAAAACCAACCCGCTTAAAAACGGACGCTGCTTACAGGTATGATCTGATGACTTACAGCGCGGAATCCAGTACGGATCCAGTCAAGCCGTTTAATGATTATGCCGCATATATAAAAAAAGCCCTTACCGATCAGTTTCCCTCAATTTTCCGTATTTTCTCTTCCAGTTTACGCACCCGTTCTCTTAGTTTCGGAATAAGCATGATTTCGGCATGACTGCGCTTCATTTTAGCAACCGGCATCGCAGGCCCTCCCATGACATAGGCGCCGTCAGGAAGATCCTTGGTGACACCGGACTGCGGGCCGACGATGACTCCGGAACCGATTTTAAGATGGCCGGAAATCCCGGCCTGTCCAGCCAGAATCGTGCGTTCCCCCACGGACGTACTGCCGGCGATCCCGACCTGGGATATGATCACGGCGTGATCGCCGATCACTACGTTGTGGCCGATCTGAACCAGATTATCGATTTTCACGCCGTTGCCGATCGCCGTCTTTCCAAAGCGGGCGCGATCGATCGTTGTGTTGGCGCCGATTTCCACGTCATTGCCGATTTCCACTGTCCCGATTTGGGGAATTTTCGTGCGCACTCCGTTCCTATCGACGGAGTAACCAAAGCCGTCGCTGCCGATCACCGTTCCATTATGCAGGATCGCACGATCTCCGATTCGCACAAATTCCCGAATAGAAACGTGAGGATACAGAAGCCCGCCGGTGCCGATTACACTTCCGTACCCAATGCAGCAGTTTGCCATCAAAACGGTACCGGCTCCGATTTTTACACCGGCCTCAACCACACACAGCGGGCCCACAGACACTCCCTCACCCAGCTCCGCATCTTCCGCAACAACTGCTGACGGATGTACTCCGGGAACCGGACGCGGCGGCGGGGTATAAAAAAGCATGGCAGCGCGGGCAAAGGCTTTATCCGGATTTTTGACGCGAATCAGGGCGGCCGGACATTCACGGTTCCAGTCCTCAGACACAATCACCGCAGATGCCCCTGTCACCGCGGCTTCAGCCTCGTAGCGGGGGTTGGCCAGGAAACTGATTTCTCCGGTTCCGGCCGAATGGATTCCCCCTACACCTCGAATAAGAATGTCGCCATCGCCTTCTAAACGGCCGCCAATCTGTGCGGCCAATTCAGAGAGTCTGATCATTTTTTTTCTCCCTGGTCATACCGAGTTTCTGCCTTATTTTTAAAAACACCTATTTTAATGCATCCACAGGACGTCTGCTGTTCAGCTCTGCCAGAATGGCCTCTGTAATCTCTACATCAGGATGTGTATAAATAAAAACTCCGACGGCAGAACGCCGGGAAGAATTGTCAATAACAGCCAGCAGTCCTTCCCGTTTAGCATACTCAACCACCGCCTGACGGATTTCATCCATAATCGTCTGACTCATCCGGGAAATCTGCTGCTGCAGCTGCTTCTGTTGAAGGCTCACAAACTCTTCCAGATCTTTCTGTTTCGTGCGCAGTTCAAGCAGGCGTTCTTCATAAAGCATTCGTTTACTGTCGCGGATTTCCTTTGCAAGGGTGATATCCCGTGATTCTTCTCTCAGAGCGTCCACCTCTGCACTGATGGCGGAAATTTCTCCCACCATATTCTGACGCTTTTCCTCTATATCCTGCTGCTGGGTTTCAATTTTTGATTTAGCAAGTTGAGTTTTATAAAAATCGTTGAAAACCTGCTCCAGATTGACAAATACGATGCGTTCCTCAGCACGGACTGTCCCCGCGATCAAAAATACAGACAAACCGAGTAATACTAATTTTTTCATATCAGCTCTTTTGCTCGTTAATCAAAAGGTATATCCCATCATGAAACTGAAGCGCGGATCAGCGTCCTCATTGTCATCATCTGTAATGTGCGGAAATGCATAATCCAGCCTCAACGGGAACATCGGCAGATCCAACCGCATTCCGATACCATATCCGGAGTTGATGTCCGCATCAACGAAATCAAACACATCTTCTGAGACAGCGCCGATATCATAAAAGAAAGCCAAGCGGACTTTACTCCAGAACGGTATTGTATATTCGGCAGTCGCATACCAGCTGCTCAGCCCGCCGATCGGTTCGTCGGAATCGCTTACAGACCGCGGACTGACATCCCTGTACTTGAATGCCCGGATCGTTCGCGGACCCCCCAGATAAAGACGGTCATAAAGAGGAACATGGGAAGATCCGTCATAGGAATCAATCGTAGCGATGGCTCCTTTGAGGTTAAAGACGTGCCCCCCCGGTATCGGCCAGAACTGTGAAGATTTGGCTTCCAGCTTATACGTATCTGTTTGGGCACCCAGGGGGCCCCCCGCGACTTCAATTCCGGCAGAACTGTAATTTCCTTTTGTCGGAATAAAAAACTGATCGCGCGTATCACGGGAAACCGTAAAGCCCACCGTCGATTTAGTGAGGGAGCCTTTTTCATCTTTAATTTCAATAGCAGCATCTGAGTCCACATTGGAAACCTTGAATTGTTCCAGTGAATAGCTTAGCGTACCGCGCATAAACGGCCCCAGCGGCTTGGTGAGCGAAGTACGCCCTCCGAGGGTCTCCAGGTCATATTCATTGCTGTAATAACTGTTGCTGTGACGATAAAGAGATGTTTCTAAAGATAATTTCCGGTCAAGAAACCACGGCTCGGTAAATGAGATCTCGACATCGTTACGACTGCTCCCGGCCTGCATCCGGATTTTCATTTTCTGCCCGTTCCCGACTGGGGGCCAACGGTTGATATCGAAATTCCCATGAGACAGTTCGACGAATCCGACAATATTGTCCTCGCTGGAGAATCCTGCACCGAACAGAAACTTTCCCATTTGCTTTTCTTTCACAGCAAACGTCAGGTCATAGGCATTGGTTTCCGCCGCGGGAGTATAGGAACTGTCTACCGTATCGAAGTAACCCAGGTTTTTCAGCCGGTGTTCACTGGTCTCCACCTTCTGCTGATTGAACAGTTCCCCCGGATAAACCGCCAGCTCGCGCCGAAGCACTTCATCCCGTGTTATCTCATTTCCCCGAATGTGGATTTCATTGATACTCGCCAACGTTCCTTCATGCACATCAAACCGGATATCCGCCGTCTTTGTATCCGGATCCGTAGTAATAACCGGGATCACATAGTTATGAATGTACCCCCGGTTGCCGTAATAGTGGTTCACTGCGGAAGCCGCATCATCAATGGCTGATTGCGATGCAATATCTCCACGGTTCAGTTTAATCTGTTTTTCAAGCGTTGAGACGTCAAAGAGGGTCACTCCATCAAAACTGATCGTGCCGACCCGGTACTGCGGACCTTCATTAACCACATAATGCAGTTCAATCTTACCGTCACCCAGATCATGCATTGTCGGAGCCTCTGCTTTTACATCGAGAAATCCGTGATCCTTATAGAACTCACGAATTGCCGCCAGATCGGTTTCCGTAAGTTCAGGATGATAAGATCCAAACCAGGGTGTGATCCACCAGGTAGGCCTCTGCTTTATCACTTTTCTAAGCTCTTTTTGCTCAAAACGGGAAGAATACTCATCTCGAGAGGAAAAAATGTGGGGAATCAGCTTTTTAAAAAACCGGCCGGTGCGCGCCGCACGGCTGTCACTCTCAAAACGTTCGCCTTCAAAGCGGATCTTTTTGACACGCATCTTTTTCCCTTCGTCCACGATCACGCGCAGATCGACCGCATCGCTTTCTGGATCCGGAATCAGTTCCCAGGTCACAGTGGCATCGGGATATTTGTTTCTATGACAGAAGGTTTCCACTTTTCGCGCTTTTTCGCCGATCATCGCGTCATCCACATAGTCCCCGAGGTTCAGCTTAAGCTGATTGTTGATTTTTTTATTACCGATCCCTTCCGCACCTATAATTTCAATTCGATGCAGACGCCTCCGGCTGGCCACATTATAAACGAGAACAAACTTCTCCCCGTCATGTTCCACGTTGGCGCGAACGAATGAAAATCGGCCGGATCTCCGAAGATTATCGACATCACGGGCAACGGCGGCATTAAGTTCTTTCTCGTTCTCAATTTCCTGCCCGGCGCGCAACGAGGTATAGGCACGGACAAACGAATCATCCAGTTTTGTATTCTCAAGATCTTCTATACGGACTTCGTCCAGTATCAGGGCAAATAATGCCGTTGGAGCCGCTAGAAAAAGGATCATCAGAATGGCGGAAATCAGTTTATTTTTTTTCATCGGCTTTCTTTTTAATCTATGGAGATTCCCGCGCCGACATCGTCATAACGTGTCTCCCGGTCTTCAAATCGTGTGAGTTCTCTAAAAAAGTTCAGTTTCACTTCGCCGGTCGGACCGTTGCGGTGCTTGGCGATATCAACAATAGCCAATGTATCGTCTCCACTGCCCGGTTCCATTTCTTTGTTATAATAAGACGGACGCTGCAGCAGCAGCACAACATCGGCATCCTGCTCAATGGCTCCGGAATCGCGCAAATCGGATAGACGCGGCTTTCCATCACGGGTGCCCTGCTCCGGAGCGCGGCTGAGCTGACTTAGAATCAGGATCGGTATTTTCAGCTCCTTGGCCATTGCCTTGATTCCGTTGGAAATGGAGGCCGTCTCCTGCTGGCGCCCTTCCCGCGAGCGGCGTTTGTCGTGCAAAAGCTGTAAATAATCGATGACAATCAGATCGACGTTATAAATCCGCTTCATGCGCCTGGCACGGGCGCGCAGATCCATGATATCAAGGCCGGCGGAGTCATCCACAATAATTGAGGCTTTCCCCAGCTGATCGGCGGCCGATGAAAGCCGCGTGCGATCGGTCTCCGAGAAGAAATCCTTCCAGGCGGGAACTCCGGCTTTGCTGAACAGCATGCGGCGAACGAGTTGATCCTGCGACATTTCGAGGCTGAAGACCCCGACAGCATATTTCCGCCGGGTGCCGCGCCCGAGGGCAGCGTGTTCGGCAATATTCATGGCCAGCGAAGTTTTTCCCATCGACGGGCGGGCGGCCAGTACAATCATATCCGTATTATGCAGACCGCGCAGCTCCTTATCCAGGCTTGCAAAACCGGTCGGAACACCGTCATCAATCGTCGTGCCTTCAATAATTTTCCCGGCAGTTTTATAGACAACATTTTTCCAGTCTTCGGCTGAAAGATTTTTTTTATCGCTAAGCTCAAAAAAGGCTTCCTCGGTCCTGCTGAGCAGTTCTTCGGCCTCTTCGGCCTCGTCAGGGCTGTAGCAGCGGTCAATGGTTTCAGCGGCCTGAGAGATAATGCGTCTCAGCAGATGTTTCTGCTGGACGATATCCATGTAGTATTCGGCATGGGCTGAAGTCGGCGTGCTGTCGATCAATCCTTCCAGAAAGGCATAGCCACCGATTTGATCAAGCTTCCCGTTGACCTTGAGGTCTTCGCCAACGGTCAGCAGGTCGATGGCGCGCGCGCGCTGATACATATCCAGCACCTGCTCAAAAAGCAGGCGGTGCGCAGGAATATAAAAAGAATCGGCGCTAACCGCTTTCATCGAACAGAGTTCGATGACACGCGGAGGTTCGATCAGAGCAGAGCCCAGAACACCACGTTCGGCTTCCTCACTGTAGGGCGGAAGGCGACGCCCGTTCTGATCGATAGAACTCATTATTCCTCAACGATCCATACCTTCACTATAGCTTTCACTTCGGGATGGAGGTCGATAGGAACATCGAAAACCCCGAGTTCGTGAAACGGTCCGTCGAGTTTGATCTGATTCCGTTCAAGGTGAATGCCGTGTTCAGCGATCTTTTCAATAATCTGCGCACTGCCCACCGAACCGAACATTTTACCGGATTCGGCTGTTTTCACGGCGATCGTGCAGGAAATATTTTCAAATTTCTTTGCCAGCTCCTCCGCCGCGGTCTTTTCTTTCCGCATCAGTTCAAGGCGTTCCATGCGTTTCTTTTCGATCTGCCGTTTTTTCCCCTCGGTCACTGCCGAGGCTTTTCCTTTCGGAAACAGATAGTTGCGGGCGTACCCGTCCGCCACACGAACCACATCCCCTTCAATCCCGAGACCGGGAACCGCGTCCATCAACAAAACTTCTAAAGCCATTTGTGTTTCTCCTGAATATTGCTTAGCGCAAAAGGCCCATAACACGAGCCTGCCGGATTGCCCGTTTCACCTGACGCTGCTGCTTGGAGCTCACCCCGGTATAGCGGCGCGAAAGAATTTTCCCGCGTTCGGTCATGAACTTGCGAAGCAGTTCTGCATCTTTATAATCAATTTCTGTGACGCCTTCCAGAAGTCGGCCGCCCTTTTCCTCTTTATTGTATGCCATTCCTATATCCTTTCCTTATCAAAACGGAATATCATCCTCATCGGCCGCAGTGTTGTTCGGAGGCGGAGTCTTTTCGCGCGGAGTGTCCGCCGTATCCGCGGTTCTCTTCGGCGAACCGAGGAACTGCACGCGATCGGCACGCACCCGCAATTTACTGCGTTTTTCACCCTGCTGATTTTCCCACTGATCGAGCTTCAACCGGCCTTCAATAAGCACCGGGGAACCTTTATACAGATATTCCGCGCAGATTTCCGCCTGCCGGGCCCAAACCTCTACGTCCACGAAAACCGTACTTTCCACCGTTTCGCCGGCTTTGTTCTTATAACTCTCATTCACGGCCAGCCCGAGATCCCCCACCGCAGTTCCCGACGGTGTGTAACGCACTTCAGGATCACGGGTCAGATTACCCATCAGGAATACGCGGTTCAGTGTCGACATGGTTATGCCTCCTGAGCGGTTTCAACCTCTTCCTTCTTTATAAATTGAGCACGAAACACATCCGTCGCAAGTTTCAGACGACGCTTGAACGCATCCATCCGGTCTCCATCCAGGCGGAACATCATCACAACATAAATTCCCGCTTTCTTTTTATGCATCGGCCGGGCAAACGAACGTTTTCCCAGACGGGTCGAGCTTTCCAGCGTACCGTTCAGTTTTTCGAGTTCGGTTTTCACCGCCTCGATCGACTGGTCGAGCTGTTCTTCTTCCAGCATTTCCGGGAAAATAAAAAGTCCCTCATACAGTGTTTTCAATTTTTCCTCCTTACTCCTACCCTCTATTAAAACAGTTCATGGCCTGCTCAACTCCTGCGGTACAGGTCATTTCCACCGCATCGGCCGCACGCCCGATGATATCCTTCAATCCATCCCGCTCAGCGGCTGAAAACGGACCAAGGACATAATCCGAAAGGGTCAGCTTATCAGGTTTCTGTCCAATGCCAACCCGAATCCTGCTGAAAGCACTGCTTCCCAAGGCATTGATCACCGACTGCACCCCGTTGTGCTTTCCGGACGACCCCTGCGCACGTACCCGTAACTGCCCCCGCTCAAGTGCGACATCGTCAAAAACCACCAGCAAATCGTCAATGCCGCACTTCTCCTTCCGAAGAATCGGAACCACAGCCAGCCCGCTGCGGTTCATGTAGGTCTGCGGCTTAATGAGCCGAACTTTTTCACTGCCGATCATTCCCCTGCCGATCTGGGCAGGAAAACGCCAGCTTCGGCGAAATGAAACGCCCAGCCGTTCAGCAAGTTCGTCCAGCACCAGAAATCCAATATTATGACGGGTCATTTCATACTCCCGCCCGGGATTTCCCAGACCGACGATGATTTTCACTTCAGACACTCCCGGGAGGAACAGAGATTACTCAGCCTCTTCGTCCTTGTTCTCGCGAATCACTTCCGGTTCGGCTCCGCCCTCGCCTTCAGCAGTCTCTTCTTCAATTACTTTCGGTTCGGAAACCGCCGCCACGCCGATATCTTCATCAATCAGGATTTTAAATTTTGATAAATCAGGCAGGATATCCTTGACGAACAGCATATCGCCGATCCCCAGTCTGGACACATCCACGTTGACTTTTTCCGGAATATCCGCAGGCAGACATTCAATTTCGATCGAGTGCAGCAGGTGTTCAAGCACCCCTCCCTGCAGGACCCCGACGGCGTCACCGACGAGTTCAACCGGCACTTCAACACGCAGCTTCTTATTCAGTGCCACTTCCTGCAGATCGACATGCATCACGCTGCCGGTCAGCGCATCGTGCTGCACATCTTTCAGCAGAACAGACTCCTCTTTGCCCCCGTCGATCTGAATCTGAATCATCACATGCTCACTGGCATGGTGGTGCAGCATCAGTTCGAATTCATGCTTCGGCAGAGAAACCGAACGGGCCTCACTGCCTTCGCTGTAAATCACCCCCGGCACCCAGCCTTCGCGGCGCAGACGGCGCGCATGGGAAGAACCCTTCTGCTCTCTGTTCTTTACTGTAATTTTTGTGTCCATAATTCCTCTTTTCCTCAAGTGATCCTGAAAAGCGATGTCACTGAATTGTTATTGTGAATGCGGCAGATTGCCTCGGCCAGCAGTTCCGCCACAGAAAGCACCGTCACCCGGCTGCCGACATCGCAGCGGGCCGGAACACTGTCGGTGGTTATCAGTTCAGAAATCGATGACTCGCTGAGACGTTCTACTCCTTTGCAGTTCAGCAGGGAATGGCTCACCATCGCACGAATCGATGCTGCACCGGCTTTCTCCAGCAACCGGGCTGCTGCCGTCAGCGTACCGGCGGTTGATGTCATATCGTCGACCAATACCGTGTTACAGCCCTTCACGTCACCTACAAGATGGGTCGCCGAAACCCGATCGGCACTTTTACGTTCCTTGCCAACCACCGCAACCCCGGCATCCAGCATTTCTGCATAGGTCGCAGCCAGCTTCATCCCGCCCGTATCCGGGGATACTACGACAAGATTCTCCAGCTTCTTCTCACGCAGATATTTCACAAACACCGGCGCAGCATAAAGATGATCCACCGGAATATCAAAAAATCCCTGGATCTGCTGTGCGTGCAAATCCATCGTCAGCAGGCGGCTTGTACCCGCCGCCACCAGCAGATTGGCCACCAGCTTCGCGGTGATCGGAACACGCGGCTGATCTTTGCGGTCCTGCCGGGCATAGCCGTAAAACGGGAGCACCGCCGTAATGCGCTGCGCCGAAGCACGCCGGGCCGCATCAATCATAATCAGCAGTTCCATCAGATTCTCATTCGGGGGATAGGATGTCGGCTGAATAATGAAAATATCGCGTCCACGGATGTTTTCAACGATCTTCACAAAGACCTCACCGTCCGGGAAACGGCTGATTTGTACATCACAGAGTTTTTCACCTGTTTTCGCAGCAATGCGTTCCGCTAAATCTCTATGGGCTGTTCCTGTCAGAATTTTCAAACTGTCTTTTCCTTACTCATACTTACTCTGTGTTTTACCGGTCGGGACCCTGCGATGGATTTGCCCGACCAGGACTTGAACCTGGACGCCAAGAATCAAAATCTTGTGTGCTACCATTACACTATCGGGCAGTCCCGTTTTACACCGAAAAACATATCTCTCCCCGAGAGAAGCGTGAAACCATAAAAAGAGCCCCTATCGTTGTCAAATTAAAACGGGAAAGGAAGCTGTCAGTTAATAAAAAACCTCGACTCATGCGTCTGCGGCAAACCTCTTTTTTCGTGCATTAAACTTCAAAGCTGAATATATTTTCTCGAAATGAATAAGTATACGTCTGCTCTTGCTGTCATCTTGCTGAGTGCATCCCTGAGCAGTATCGCGCAGCCGCAGGAATCCGTTTTTGATTTCAACGCGCTTAAAAACCGGGCGCAGAATCTGGCGGCAGCGCCGTATCAGCCTCCGGACAAAAGCCTGCCGCGCGGACTGCAAAAACTCAGTTACGACGATTTGCGCAATATCCGTTTTGATCCCAAAGCGGCTGTCTGGCGAAGAGAGAGGCTCCCCTTTCAACTGCAGTTTTTTCATCGCGGCGGCCCGCGTGACGGTCGCATCCATGTGAACCTGATTGACGGGGAACTTGTCGAGCCGGTCCTTTTTTCAAAAGATCTGTTCACCTACGAGGTTAAACTCAGCGGGCGTCTTCCGGATGATCTGGGGTTTAACGGATTCCGTATTCATTATCCGCTCAATACCATAGAGTACCTCGATGAACTTCTCGTCTTTCAGGGAGCCTCTTATTTCAGGGCCCTCGGAAAAGGACTTCACTACGGCCTTTCCGCACGAGGTCTGGCCATCAATGTGGCGGGACAACTGCCTGAAGAATTCCCGGAATTCACCGACTTCTGGGTCGAAAGGCCGGACAGCGATGCCACCAGTATTAAACTGTATGCTCTGATGAACAGCCCCAGCCTGACAGGGGCCTACCAAATGCTGATTACCCCCGGCGAGGACACGACGATGAATATACAGGTCTGTCTGTTTGCCCGGAAACCGGTTGGAGGTCTGGGGCTGGCCCCGCTGACCAGCATGTTCTGGTTCGGTGAACATTCGGCATCCCGACACGGGGACTTCCGCCCGGAAGTTCACGATTCCGATGGATTGCTCATCCATACCGGCACGGATGAATGGCTCTGGCGGCCGCTCTCCAATGAAACAAGTATAAAAGTCACCTGTTTTGCCGACGAAAATCCGCAAGGGTTCGGACTCCTTCAGCGAGACCGGAACTTTTCCAGCTATGAAGATCTGGAAGTCTTATATCAGAAGCATCCGAGTGCCTGGGTAGAACCCGGATCCGGCTGGAACCGCGGCGAAATCCGGCTGGTTGAACTCCCTACCGATACGGAATACGCGGATAACATCATCGTTTTCTGGGCCCCGGATGAACCGCTCACTCCGAAAAAGCCTCTCGAATTTTCATACCGTCTGCATTGGTTCACGGACAATCCGGCTCTTCCGCCGCTGGCGCGGGCACTGAATACCCGCATCGGTGTCGCCCCGGAATATCCGGACGCCAAGAAATTTGTGCTGGATTTCAGCAACAGCGGGGGGCTGGACCCGAAACATCCCGAAGCCATTGAGCCGATCATATCCCTCACGAACGGAACGCTGAAAAGTAAGCACCTCCAGTTCAATCCCATCAACAAAACCTGGCGGGTCTTTTTTTATGTTCAACCGATTGATCAGACACAGCCGACAGAAATGCGCTGTTTTCTGCAGTCAGATGGACTCGCGCGGAGTGAAACGTGGACCTACTTCTGGAACCCATAGAACCATTCATTCCTGACTGGGGAAGTCCTGATGAGTGGAACAGTGCCTATGAAAAACTCGAGAGTTACCTGCGGGCTCACGAGGTAGACAGTCATATGCATCGAGCTTATCTCGTTACTGTCATTCTGCGTCGTGTCAGCCAATCCTGGAAAGATCGCCCCCTTCCGGCCCCTCTCTCAAGCCTCGCGATCCAAGAGGCCCTCCGCATGTTAAAGGAATGGTTCACCTTCATCATGAATCCGCCGCCTGAAACGGATCACAGCTTTATCGCGGCTCAGGGACGTGTTGCTTTTTTTCTCTGTGACGGTCCTCAGCGCTGGCCTTATGTTTTTCTGGCAGACAGACGCATTCCGGAAGAATTTAAAATTGCCATGCACACCGGCCTTATTTTGACAGACCCCGAGATAGAGATCACCAGCATGACTCCGCGTCCGATTGATCTGGGGCTTATTCCTGAAATCGCCGATGGCGCCCTGGACGCCCTGAACCGCCGGCCGCTTATCAAAGCGATGATCGGCTGGCTCATTTTCATTGCCATTCTGATTTACCTTTTCCGAATTACACGATGACTGCTGAAAAAATCCTATCCAATACACGAAAAGTCCGCCGCCGGATCTTTTTCTTCTCGCTGGTCCTGTTACTGACCGTGCTGGCGGCATGGGTCATGGCGGATATCCTCTGGCGCGGCGGAATGAACAGTTGTGAAATCGCTATACTCGTCCTCTTTACTCTTCTTTTCGCCCCGGTATCTCTCGGGATCGTTCAGGCCGTAACCGGTTTTATCGTTTTATGGAGCCGGCGCGATTCCACCCGGATCCTTTCCCGGCTGGAAGATCGCCCTGATCCTGTGGATCTGCCGGTAACCGCTATTGTTTTTCCCATCTATAATGAAGATGTGACCCGTGTATACGAAGGATTGCGAGCCACCTACCGTTCTGTCAAAAAAGCAGGTCACCTGCCGCATTTCGACTTTTTCATCCTCAGCGATTCCAACGACCCCAACAAATGGATCGAAGAGGAAACGGCCTGGGCCGGACTCTGCAAACAGCTGCAGGGCTTTGGTCATATTTTCTACCGCAAGCGCAAAGTCGCCCTGAACAGCAAAAGCGGAAATATCAGCGATTTCTGCCGGCGATGGGGGCGAAAATACCGTTACATGGTCATTCTGGATGCCGACAGCATCATGAGTGGAGACTGCCTCGTCAAACTCGCACAGCTCATGGAGCTGAATCCGCGCGCCGGAATCATTCAGACAGCCCCCGTTCAGGTATTAAGCAAGACTCTCTTTGGTCGTCTGATGCAGTTTTCCGGCTCCCTTTACGGACCGGTTTTTCAGGCCGGGCTCAACTTCTGGCAGGTCGACGAAGGCAACTACTGGGGTCACAATGCCATCATCCGCCTTGCTCCATTCATAGAACACTGTGCCCTGCCCCCCTTGCCTGCCAGCAAAATTCCGCGGGCAAAGTATATCAGTCATGATTATGTCGAAGCGGCTCTCATGCGGCGTGCCGGCTACGAAGTCTGGCTCGCTTACGGTCTTGGTGGAAGTTACGAGGGCGGGCCGCCGACTCTGCTGGATATGGCCGTACGTGACCGCCGCTGGTGCAGCGGGAATTTCCAGCACAGCTGGCTCATGCTCTCTCCCCATGTGCGGCCCATCAACCGCCTGCACCTTTTCCTCGGCATGATGAGTTACCTTTCCTCTCCCCTCTGGTTCCTTTTCATGGTCCTCGGAACGCTCCAATTCTGGATTGCGTCACGTCTGTCCGTACACACCTATGCCGACGACATCGGCATCTCCTCCTTCCTCGACATCGGCGGCAACCGGCTGGCAATCCTTCTTTTCGCCACTACCATCTTTCTGCTGTTTCTGCCCAAGCTGCTGAGTCTTTTTCTCATTCTGCGCGATCGGCGGACTGCCCGGCTGTTCGGCGGCCGTCTGCGCGTGACAATCGGTGTATTCCTGGAGCATTTTCTGTCCATATTCATCACGCCGATACTGATGCTTTTTCACTCCCGTTTCGTGCTGGGCGTGCTGGCCGGACAGAAGGTTTCCTGGAATCCCCAGCGGCGCGGGGACCGCAGCGGGATTCATTTAAGAGAAGCCGTTGCATCCTACTGGGCACACACGCTGATCGGAATTTCGTGGGGACTGCTCGCAGGGTGGATCAATCCAGCCTTTTTCTGGTGGATGAGCCCCATCTTCATCGGTCTCATCATTTCCATCCCGTTCTCTATCCTGCTCAGCAAGGAATCAGGCGGAGCTGCCGGACACCAACGGAAGCTGCTGCTCACGACACCGCAGGAAAACAGTCCCCCTGCTGAACTGGCCGAATTACAGACGAATCTGAATACCTCTCAGCAGCAAATGCCGCTGCCCGAATCACTGCAGAAAAACTGCGGGTTTATGAACGTTGTCATTGATCCCTATGTCAATGCCATCCATATCACCCTGCTGCGCCGTCACAGCAAGCGCCGGATGGACACTCCCTATTTTCAGCAACTGCTGAGCTGCCTCATCGCGGAAGGCCCCGACACATTGAACCGCCGCGAACAGATGGCGCTACTGATGCACCGCGGCTGCATCGCATGGCTCCACGAACAGATATGGACCCTTTCAGCAGATCAACTTGCTCCGTGGTGGGTGACGGCCCTGCACCAGTACAACCAGAAAACCGCACTGTCTCCATAGCAGAGTCGTCGTTGTGGAATGCCGGCAGCCATTTCGTGTTGCTCAGCTCCATGGCAACGAGTAGGTTATCTTATGTGCGGGTGTGTTGTTCCTCACAGGTCTCCTTCTGTTGCGGTTGACCGAAGGATTATATTTTGGATGGCAGCCCCACACAGCATCTGCGCGGGAAAACGCACAGTTTTCATGCCTGCCGTTTAGTTCCCGCGCAGGTCACGCGTAACGATAAACAACGAGAATTGGAAGCGAGGTAACAGCTGAGTAAAAAAACGCATCTCTATGTATTATGGACTAATGATAATCCGTTTACTGCGGAAAAAATGGTGTTTATGTATACCGTAAACTCGCTCATAAAGGGTTGGTGGGAAAAAGTCACACTGATTATCTGGGGTGCACCTGCTAAATTGGTGAG
The DNA here is from genome assembly GCA_030153935.1 of Verrucomicrobiota bacterium. Classification (GTDB taxonomy): domain Bacteria; phylum Verrucomicrobiota; class Kiritimatiellia; order Kiritimatiellales; family Tichowtungiaceae; genus Tichowtungia. The sequence continues at coordinate 31,175 of JASKKX010000016.1, forward strand.
TGAAGATGAAAATATTCAGGAACTGGTTAAAAAAGCATTAGAAGCAGGTGTTCATATAACTGCGTGCAAAGCTTGTGCAGATCAATTTGGCGTGACGGAAACTTTAGAAAAACTTAACATTGAAGTCAAATATTGGGGAGTCCCGCTAACAGAGATTTTAAAAAATGATGAAAAGCTGTTAACGATATAAAATTAACAAATAAAATCAGCGGACGCCAAAAGACGCGCCGGTGATTTATGCGTTCTGCATGAATGAAAAAACGAGGAGCGTTATGGCTGGGATTCCGATTTTGACAACCCCTATAATCGACGGTGCGCACGTTATCGAATACAAAGGCATCGTCACGGCACGGAACGTGCGTGGCGTTAACGTGATCAGAGACTTCTTCACTGCGTTCAGAGATTTCTTTGGTGGACGCTCCGGGTCTTATCAAGAGGTGATGACTGATATGGAGCATGAGGTGTTTCACGAGATTCGTGCTGCAGCGCAGCAGATGGGGGCCAATGCTGTCATTGGCTTCACTCTTGATTTCGACAACATTGGATCAAAAAAAAAGTCTCTGCTGATGGCTTACGGCAAAGGAACCGCTGTCGTCATTCAGTAGAATGCTGCAGAACAAGTTTCCGCACGTTATAGACGCTGGCGCGCCGAAACGTAAGAAACGACGTTAACGGCCAGGCACTTGTGAGTTTTGGGTTGGCGCAGGGCAAAGGCCTTGGGTGTCAGGCTCAACCACGGTGGTGAACGGCCATTAATCGGCATAGGACGCCCCATCACTGAGGAGTCCTCCCACACCACTGCATACGGATCGCGTACAGGGCGGTTCGGCTGATTAAGGGGGATCCGTTATCGGGCAGATACAACCCTTTCTCAGTAAAATATCTCTCAGGCATGGTAATGGCCACCCCCTTGATTTTGCTCATGTGCCAGCATTTCTTGCGGACCCTGGTTTTCGGATTCTTCCACTGCTTCCAGATAAGGCTGCGCAGTCTGTACATGATCCATATCTTTTCTAACCTGATCTATTCATAAGCAGCGTCAGAGCGGTCGATTGCTGCCGATTCTCCCCTGTTTTTGAAAAAAGAACCTCTATATGGTTATCAGTCCTTTTCATTGACGGTAGATTCCCCGCTGCGAAAAAAGGGTGGATGGGAAGGTGTCCGCCCATTGAGTTTGAAGGAGCCGTTTATCATGTGATAAGCCGGGGAAACCGTCA
>JASKKX010000076.1 GCA_030153935.1 Verrucomicrobiota bacterium
CGATGAAATGAGACTGTTTTTCTCCTCTTCGGGATGCTCATCCAGAAAACGGATGTCTGCCGTGTTTTCAAAAAATTGTTGCAGGAATTGTTTTTGTTCCGGTGTTGTCTGAAAGGTTGCGAATATTTTCATCGTACACATCCTACCCTGGTTCTCAGTTCACCTCTCTACTCAAGAAGGTCTCTTATCATACGTCTTTCGGTGCCCGCCGTCAACGCCGGGCATAAAAGGTGTTCGCCCTCTAAAATGAAGGGGCTGTACCAGATAACTCCTCTAGGTTATCGGTATGGTAATGCGAAAAAGTCGTTTGAGTCTGAGTAAGCCGCTCCGATTGATCGAGCATTTTGCGGCAGGCACGACAGCCCGCTGTGCAGCTGATCTGGCTGGGGGAACGTCAAAACAGCCGCCTTTTACTTCCATCGGCTCCGTGAATTCTTCGCCGAAGAAGAGGCCTGTGAAGGGATGGACTTTGACGAATCGGAAGTCGATGAAAGTTACTTGGGAGGGAAGCGCAAAAGCAAACGGGGGCGAGGAACCGCAGACAAGGTGCCTGTTTTTGGCCTCCTCAACGAGGCGGAAAGGTATACGCACAGGAATTCCCGACGCCAAAAGCAAAACGCTTCTGCCAATCATTCAGAGGAAGGTGCGGCCAGACAGCATCGTGTACTCAGATGCGCTTTACAGCGGCAAGGCCCTGGACGTCTCTGAATTCAACCACTTCAGGATCAACCACTCGACGTTGTTCGCTGACAAGCAAAACCACATCAACGGAATCGATACTTTTTGGAACCAGGCCAAGCGCCATGTGAGGAAGTTTTACGGTATTCCGACCCACCATTTTTTTTGAAGGCATTGTGAATGGCGTTTTAATCCCCGTAACCCTCAACGCAGTTTAGGCAGCTGAAACAGTGCGTTAAGAAACATATGGGCTGATTATCTGGTACAGCCCCTTTATTTTTGAAATCCAGGGGCTCTGTCAGTCAACAAATCATCTGCCACGAAAGGCTGAAAAGAGGGCTATGAGCAATTGTAATATTTTTATTGACAAATGATATACTCGACTAGACAATCGCGTTCTGTCGGTTTGTTACAGTAGCATTAACTAATAGAAGGAGAGGTAGGTTATGGAGTTCACTGCAATGCAAAAATACGTTGCCGAATTTCTCGGCACGATGATTCTCATCCTGCTGGGTGACGGGGTGGTGGCCAACGTGGTTCTGGCCAAAAACAAGGGAAATTCCAGCGGCTGGATCGTGATCGCTACCGGGTGGGGCCTTGCGGTCGCCTTTGCGGTTTATGTGACCGGCTGGGTTTCCGGGGCGCATATCAATCCGGCGGTGACCGTGGGACTGGCCTCGATCGGGGCATTTTCCTGGGCGCTGGTGCCGGGTTATATCATCAGTCAGATACTGGGCGCTTTCGTCGGCGGGATTCTGGTCTATATTACCTATAAGGACCATTTTGATGCAACTGATGATCCGGCCTCCAAACTCGGCGTGTTTTCAACGGGTCCGGCAATTCGCAATCTTGGCATGAATCTCATTACGGAAATCGTGGGTACAGCCATGTTGCTTCTTGGGATTCTCGGCATTGGATACACGATGGGCGGCGAAGGGGCGGTCAATGCCGGCATGAATCCCTTTGTGGTCGGTTTTCTGATCTTTTCAATCGGTCTGTCACTCGGCGGTCCCACCGGGTATGCGATCAATCCGGCACGAGACCTTGGCCCGCGTCTGGCCCATGCCGTTTTGCCGATCAAGGGAAAAGGTTCCAATGATTGGGGTTATGGGCTGATTGTGCCGATTATCGGTCCGCTCATCGGCGGCGTTCTCGGTTCATTGGTGTGGGTTTGGTTCTTGAATATAAGTGGTATGTAAGTGGTTAAACATAAAAAGTAAGGAGGATGTTTTTATGACTAAAAAATATGTAATGGCTTTTGATGCCGGAACGACAAGCAATCGGGCAATTCTCTTTGATCATCAGGGTCAAATCGTCAGTACTGCCCAACAGGAATTTGCACAAATTTATCCTAAACCCGGTTGGGTTGAGCACAACCCGATGGATATCTGGGGCACGCAGAGCGGCGTAGCCAACGAAGTTCTTAATAAAGCCGGAGTGGATCCCGAAGAGATTGCTGCGATCGGTATTACCAATCAACGTGAAACCGCCATTGTCTGGGATAAAAATACCGGCAAACCAATTATGAACGGTATTGTCTGGCAGGATCGGCGAACAGCCGGAATCTGCGATCAACTGAAGGCCAAAGGTCTTGCCGATTATGTTAAGGAAACCACCGGGCTGGTTATTGATGCCTATTTTTCGGGAACCAAAGTGAAATGGATGCTTGATAATGTCCCCGGCGCCCGCGAAAAGGCTGAAAAAGGTGATCTGCTTTTCGGGACCGTGGACACCTGGCTGATCTGGAACCTCACCGACAAAGTGCATGTTACCGACTATTCCAATGCCTCCCGGACTCTTATGTTCAATATAAAGACCCTTGAATGGGATGAAAAAATGCTGAAAGAGCTCGGGGTGCCCCGTTCGATGCTCCCAGAGGTGCGTCCCTCCAGTGAGGTCTATGGTCAAACTGCGGAGCGGACCTTTGGAGGAGCAAAGATTCCTGTGGCGGCCGCTATCGGCGACCAGCAAGGTGCTCTCTTCGGTCAGGCGTGTTTTGAAAAAGGAATGGCGAAAAACACGTATGGTACCGGAAGCTTTGTTCTTATGAATACCGGAACTAATCCGATTGCTTCGAAAACCTTGAGTACAACAATCGCCTGGGGATTGAATGGCCAGGTCGATTATGCACTGGAAGGTTCCATATTTGTTACCGGTGCCGCTGTACAGTGGCTTAGAGACGAGCTCAAAATAGTCGCGGATGCTGCGGATACTGACTATTTTGCTCAAAAGGTAGCAGATACCAACGGAGTTTACATGGTTCCTGCTTTTGTAGGCCTCGGAGCTCCCTATTGGGATCCATATGCCCGAGGAACAATCGTCGGCCTTACCCGGGGTGCTAACCGCGACCACCTTGTCCGTGCAACTCTGGAGTCCATGGCTTATCAGACGCGGGACGTGGTCGATTGTCTGGTCAAAGACTCAGGAATTAAAACCGTAGAGCTCAAGGTGGATGGCGGGGCGTGCAAGAATGACTTTCTTATGCAGTTCCAGGCAGACATTCTTGGCGTACCGGTTTTGCGTCCTAAGATTGTGGAAACAACCGCTCGTGGATCCGGATTCCTGGCGGGTCTCGCTGTCGGCTTCTGGAAAGATCAGAAAGATCTTCAAAACGCATTTGAACTCGACAAGCGTTTTGAGCCGATTTTCAGTGAAGAAAAACGCAACAAACTGTACAACGGATGGTGCCGGGCTGTCGAAAGAGCCAGAAACTGGATAGTGGCAGAAGAAGAAGAATAACCAGACGCTGTTCTGTCAACGGGCTGCCCGAAAACTTTTTCGGGCAGCCCGCTGTTTTTGCAGACGCGACGAATCGTATCCGTTTTTGATCCGTTTGCTTTCCGTGCGGTTGATTGATCGCGTATTAAATCTTCTGCCCATTTTTAATGGGGGTTCTCCCGGCTGGCGAACGTCCTATGCACCAACACAAACGGAAAACCCCATGGATACAGACCAAAAGACGACGGAAGAACCCACGAAAAAGATCATCAGAATTACGATCCGGTTGTGCGGCGCAAAACGCGATGAGCGAAGCCCGAATCGGGCTGATTCGCGCGCGGGCCGTTGTTATGAGCAGGGACTTGATACGCAGCCAGGCAACGTGAAGCTCAAAGTCCCCTCGTTGTGCGCCATCCCTTTCTCGAGCCCCGGATCATCGAGCGCTGTCGTCTCGCCGGGAAAGTTCGATTGAAGAGGCTCTGATGGAGATGTACCGGCGCCGGGGTATCGTTCGCCGTGCAGAAGAGATCACACGGCATTGCGGAGCCCAGGGACAGTCAGCACCCTCAATCAGAAGGTTTATAAACGCATTGAACAGTGGCGGATACGCCCGGTTGAGGGCGAGTACCCATATGTCTGCCTTGACGGAATCTGCCCGAAGTGCAGCCGGGGCGGTGAAGTGAAGAACATCTCGGTTCCGGCGGCGATTGGTATGGACACTGACGGCTGCCGGGAGATCCTTGGAGCCGCCGAAGGCGAAAAGGAAGATCAAACGAGCTGGAAGGCGCTTTTGCGCGATCTGAAGAAGCGGTCTTAAAGGGGTCCGATTGATCCTCAGCGATAAATGTCCGGAGTGGTGGAATCCGTGGCCGGGGTTTGCCCTGCCGCCGACCGGCGCGCTGCGTTGTCCACGGGTACCGCAGCATCTTCCGATTAGGACACCTGCCCTTATTTCCAATGTGCCGCGCCGGAAGGCCAAAACCGTCGCGGCTATGCTCAAGGCGATTCCTGTCCGGGAAGACTGCAAGGCAGCTTTGGAAAGAGTACAGGCGATCGTGAAGAAGTTCCAGTGTATGAAGCTTCAAAAATACTGAACATATGCGGGAAAGAATTGATGAGACGCTGAGCTGTATGATGAGCTGTCCAGAGAGGAGCACGGGAGAAGCATCTGCACCAATAATCCGCTGAAGCGGATCATGTGCGAGATCCGCCGCTGTCCCCGCGCCGCTGGCAACTTCCCGGATGGTCAGTCCGCGCTGATGCCGGTCGCGGCCCGGTTACGACACATCGCCGGAACCAAGTGGGGAACCCCCGTCGCGACCTGAACATGAACCGCCTTTTAGCACTGGAACGAGCGCAGCATGATGCTGCATAGAGTGTAAGGAGAACCTCAGATCAACGTGCGAAATATTGTGGACACTACCGTTTGTTTTCCGTGCAGTTGATTATAAAAAACGTTCTGCGCCGCTTTTTTTCAAAAGACTCCGGCACCGTTCGTGCACTTGGCGCGAATTTTCAGCGGCAAGAGAGGATTCTGCAAGCGCTCCGAGTTCACTGGAGGAAACCAGCCGGAGAACCGCTTTGATTCGCGGGATAGCCGCTCCCGATGCACTGAGCGAGTTCACCCCCAGGCCGGCCAGAAGAAGTGCACCGCAGGGGTCGCCTGCCAGCTCGCCGCATACCCCGCAGGGAATGTCCTGTTTTGCGGCATTCTGCACCGTTCGCCGGATGGCGCGCAGTACCGCCGGATCAAACGCATCGGACAGATATTCCACGCCAGCGTTACCCCGGTCGGCGGCCATGATGTACTGGGTGAGGTCATTGGTGCCAATGCTGAAAAAATCACTCACTCGGGCAAGTTCACGGCTCATTTCCACAGCTGCAGGGGTTTCAACCATAATTCCGATTTTCACCGGCCAGGCATGTTCCACTCCTGTATCTGTGAGCTGCTCATGAAATTCATAGAATCTGGAGCGTATCTCATTGACTTCGTCCGGACGTGTAACCATCGGGATCATGATCTGCAGAGTTCCCTTTACAGCAGCTCGAAGCACTGCGCGGAGGTGACTTGAAAACAGCGTGGGAATCGAAGGGTAGAGCCGTACCCCCCGAACGCCGAGAAAGGGATTGTCTTCTCTCGGAAGTTCAATAAAAGGGATCTGTTTATCTCCCCCTATATCTAATAATCGGAGGATGATCGGTTTTTTACCGAAGCGGTCAATTACCGAGGTAAAGCTTTTAAACTGGTCTTCTTCTGTCGGAGCGCTGTCTCTATGAAGGAACAGGAATTCTGTGCGGTAGAGTCCGATTCCTTCAGCGCCGCTGTCGATGACCATTTCCACCTCTTCGCTCCGGCCGATATTCGCATAGACCGGTATGAGTTTGCCATCCCGGGTTGCGCCGGGACATTGCGCCGCACTTTTCGAGGCTCGCATTTCATCCCGCCACTTCTCCTCAAGAGCGCGGTATTTTAACAACTGTTCTTTGTCGGGGTTCGGAATTACCAAAGATCGTCCGGTATCAATTATGGCAACGGCCCCGTGGACGAGAGCATCCAGTTCCTGATAATCTGTTACTGCCGGGACTCCTAATGAGCGGGCGAGAATTGCCGCATGAGAAGTGACATCTCCGCGGCGGGTGACGATGCCTTTGATCATATCCGGAGAAAAAGCCAGTATTTCAGAAGGATCGAGTTTCTCCGCGACGATGATAGATGGTTCAGCAAGCCGGATTTGTCGTGTGGCGGGTTTTCCTTCAAGAGCAAGCAAAAGACGCAGAGCGACATCTTTCACATCATCCGCACGAACCCGCATGTAGGGATCCTCCAGCGAACGGTATTGATCGGCGATCTCTTCCGTAGCAAGAAATGCCGCCTGCATAGCATTACTGCTCCGGGTACGGATCTGTTTTTCCATGGAATCCTGAAGTTCCGGATCCTGAAGAATCAGCAAGTGTGCCTCAAAAACAGCAGCCTCAGAATGTTTGCCGCGGTTTTCCATTTCCTGTTGAGCATTTTTAATTTCCGTTTCTACTGCTTCAAGAGCACGATGAAGTTTGCTGATTTCGAGATCGATATCGCGGACCGGTTCCTTGGGAATCTCCGGCATGTGCTTTTGTAGTCTGTAAACAGGAGCCACGGCAACTCCGCCAGACACTATTCTAAGGCCTTGATTCGTGAACTCTCCGCTGAGAGGACTTATTTTTTCCTCTGTTACCGCCTTTCCCTGCGGAACGATCTGTTCTCCAAAGTTGTTCGCCACCAGCATTTTAATCCGAGAAAAAAGATCTCTGGTTTCATTTCCCACTGGTGCTCTGAGAATAATTTGGTTTCCGGAACGTACATTCAATGTGGCAACGCGGTTTAGACTCTTTGCATTTACCCATCGATCCGGGTGATCGGCATGCGCCACCTCCGCGGCTACTCCGGAGGCGGCAACCGCCCGTACAAACTGTGCCGCTGGCCTGGCATGGAGACCATGGGGTGTATTAATAGTAAATCGGCACTCTGCTAATTCATTTTTTCTTTCACCTTCTTTGGAAGCAGGTTCATCAGGGGCGGTTGTAGCTGCAGACTCCACACCGAGAAGCTGTTCCCGCTTTGGGTCCAAAGCCTGGAGCGCCTCCTCATAAACAGTTTCCAATGGATTTCCCATGGAAATCTGCACTGCAGCGGCCACAGCACCTTCTACCAGCGGCGCTGGACATAGTCGAATCGGGACCCCGTCGCCAAAAAACTCCAAAGCAGTTTCCGCACTTAAAATGGCACTGCCCAGATCCATTAAAAGCAGAATACCATCATCGGAAGAAACAGCCTCTATCGCTTCTATAATTTCGGTGGCATCGGTTCCAAGCTCTTCATGGTTATCCCCCACTCCTCCACACGCAGAAATGGGCAATTTCATACCTTCGTTCACTTGAAGAGCAAGTTCCCGAGCCGCAAGGGCGAGAGTATGACTGTGTGAAACCAATACAAGTCCAACCATGGCATTCCTTAAAATGGGGAAAACCGAGCAATCCAGCTTAAGCAAAATAACCGCGGAATACTAACTCCACAATTCTGCTGCCGCCTGAAGCAAAAGACAGGTTGAAGTTGCGCCGGGGTCCTGGTGCCCTTTACTTCGCTCACCCAAATAGCTTGCGCGTCCTTTCCGGGCGATCAAAGGGATAGTTGCTTTCATTCCCTTTTCAGCAGCGGCGGCGGCGGCCTGTATCATAGGGCCGACTCCGCTATCCTTAGTGTTTTCCATAGCCTCTAAAGCAGGAAACCAAGCATCCAGCATTGTTTTGTCACCCAGTCTGGCTTTGCCTCGAAGCTGTATTCCCTCAACCCCGGCCTTGAATATTTCTAAAATACCGTCGGCATTTAGACTTTCCGCATTCTTCGCCGCTCCACTTGCTTTGAGAAAAAATGTACCGTAAAGAGGTCCGGAAGCACCCCCTACTTTTTTTATGAGTATCATCGATACACTTTTTAAAGCTTCGGCGATATTCGCTGGGTTCTTTTCCTCGATTTCTGCCACGGCGGCATTAAACCCCCGGCACATATTCATTCCATGGTCAGCATCACCAATGGCCGAATCAAGCCGAGTCAGATAGTCCTTATTTGCTTCCAGACGTTGTCTGAAATTCTTCAGCCAACTGATTATTTCTTCTAGTCCGACCATATTATCCCCATTTTAATGCCGGTGTAAAAACCGGGGCATCCCACAATTCAACAATTTCTTTGTTCACTCTCATCATTGTCAGTGAAAATCCCTGCATCTCAAGAGAAGTTATGTAGTTTCCTACCAGATTACGCACGATTTTGAGCCCTTTTGCTTTTGCAAAAGCTGCCACCTGATTATAAAGCAGATAAAGCTCAATAAGGGGGGTCCCGCCCATACCGTTTACCATGACAATCAATTCGTCCCCGCTCTTAAAAGGAATATCCGATACAACCGCCTCGCCCATCATTTCCACTAATTCTGTGGCGGTCTTCATTTTCATTCGTTCTCGTCCGGGTTCGCCGTGGATACCAATGCCGATTTCAATTTCTTCGGCTCCAAGATCGAAGGTCGGGTTTCCGGCGGCGGGAACAATGCAGGACGTGAGTGCCATTCCCATGGAACGACCGTTTTCCTTGACAAACTTGGCGATATTCGTGACTTCTTCAAGAGTCATGCCTTTTTCTGCTGCTGCGCCGCATAATTTTTCAGCAAATACGGTCGAACCCACTCCTCGTCGCCCTTCAGTATAAAGACTGTCTTTCACGGCCACATCATCATCGATAACAACCGAAGCAACCTCTATACCTTCACCCTGAACGATGTCGGCTGCCATTTCAAAATTCATCACATCTCCGGAGTAATTTTTAACAATATGAAGAACTCCTTTTCCTCCGGAAACCGCTTTGGTAGCTTCTTCCATTTGATCGGGTGTCGGCGAGGTGAATATTTCACCGGGACAAGCGGCATCAAGCATTCCCTTCCCCACAAAACCTCCATGGAGAGGTTCGTGTCCGCTTCCACCGCCGGAAATAACAGCGACTTTATCTTTAACCGGCGCATCGGCCCGTGTCAGAAAGTTTGGATTATAGTGAACTTTAAGCAGATCCGGATGGGCCTGTTCCATACCATGGAGCGCTTCGATAACCACGTCATCAACATTGTTGATCAGTTTTTTCATAGATACTTTTCCCCAATCAAGTTCATTTTAGCTCGCAAAAGACCGTAAAATAAATTGTGACTGAATGTTTCGTTTGTCAATAAAAATATTACAATTGCTCATACCCTTGAATCTCCTCTAACCCCTTTTTGAGGGGGTTTCATTTTCTTAAACTAAAAAAGAGTTCTCCTTCCGGTGACGTTTGACCACAGAACCAGAAGGAGA
>JASKKX010000077.1 GCA_030153935.1 Verrucomicrobiota bacterium
GTTATTGCTGCTGTGCAGCTGCAGAAAATATCTTTTCCCGCTATAGAGAAGGGCTTAAAATCAATCGATTGGTGGCGGGACCCGGAATCGAACCGGGGACACGAGGATTTTCAGTCCTCTGCTCTACCAACTGAGCTATCCCGCCGTGAAAAGAAGCGCGAATTCTACGGAAAAGTTTCATGATGTCAAACGAAACGGTTCATTTCCTTTGCACTTGTTTCCCTGAATTCGTCATTCTACTCTCTTTCCCATGTATGTGCTCAACAGCTTGATACCGGTTTTTCTGCTGATTGCCCTGGGTAAGGCGCTCACTCGCGCCTCTTTTTTTTCTGCCGATCTAGGCCGCAGCCTTAATCTTCTGACCTACTGGATTGCGCTCCCTGCCCTGCTGATCGATAAAATCACCCAGGCGGCAATCAGCTCAGCGGAAGTTTCGCGTATTTCTCTGCTGCTGATTCTTGCTACCCTTGTTTCCATTCCTATCGGCTATCTCGCAGCGACCGTTCTCAAAGTTGAGCGCCGGGCGCTCGGCGCCTTTGTACAGGGCTCGGTCCGGGCCAATAACGCCTTCATAGGGCTGCCTGTCATTCTCTACGCTTTGAGCGATCTCTATCCCGGTGTCGAGGCTTCTGCGACTTTGGCACTGGCTCCGGCAATTATCTTTTATAATATTTTTTCCGTTTCCATACTGCTGGTGCACAGTGACCGCGAAAAACAAAACCTTTCCGCCGCCCGTCTTTTCGTCAGACAGATTCTGACCAATCCTCTGCTGCTCGCCTGCTTTTTCGGAATTGCATTCAATGCGCTCGGTCTGCACTTTCCAATCGCCATAGAACGTTCACTCACCGCACTGGGCAATACGGCACTCGCCCTCGCGCTGCTCAGCATCGGCTCTTCGCTCTCCTTCAAAGGGATCGGACACGGCCTCTCCCGCTCGCTGACTGCATCCACTATTCAGGTATTCATCCAACCGCTGATCGGTCTGATTTTCGCACTGCTTTGGGGACTGCCGGCAATGGAGCGGCAGATTCTGCTCATTTACCTCGCCTGTCCCGCCGCAGTCGCCACGTATGTCATGGCCGACATCTTCGGCAGCGACCGGGATCTCGCCGCACACATCATCGTCGTCAGCACCCTGCTCTCCGCCATTTCACTGAGTCTGGTCATCGCCTTGGGAGGATAAATATGTCTGTACCGAAACGCCGTTTTGGAAAAACCGAACTGCAAATGCCCGTCATCACCTGTGGCGGCATGCGCTATCAGCACAGCTGGAAAGACGAATCCGCCGATCGTGCCGCGGTCACTGAAGAAAACCAGAAAAACCTCGAGGCCTGCATTCGCTATGCTCTCGATCTGGGCATCAACCACATTGAGACTGCCCGCGGTTACGGTACCTCTGAATACCAGCTTGGCAAAATCCTGCCGGGCTTCCCGCGCAGTGACCTCATCGTCCAGACCAAAATCGGCCCGAAAGACACGCCGGAGGAATTCCTTGAAGCCTTCGACATCTCCATGAACGCCCTGCAGCTTGATTATGTTGATTTGCTCGCCATTCATGGGATCAACAATGATGAAACCTTCGAAAAAGCCCTGCGCTGCATGCCCGCCTTTGAACAGCTCAAAAAAGAAGGGCGTATCCGTTTCAAAGGCTTTTCCACCCATGGGCCGCCCGATCCCGTCATCAAGGCCATCAATACCGGCCTTTTCGACTATGTCAACCTTCATTGGTACTTCGTCTATCATCCTGTCAACTGGCCCCCTGTCGACGCCGCAACGAAACAGGACATGGGCGTCTTCATCATCAGCCCGGTCGATAAAGGGGGCAAACTCTACGAACCGCCGATGAAGCTGATTGAACTCTGCCAGCCGCTCACCCCCATCCAGTTCAACGACATCTATTGCCTGCGCCGTCCCGAAGTCCACACCCTCTCCATCGGTCCTTCGCGTCCATCCGACTTCGTCGAACACATCGCCGCGGTTCAATGTCTGGAAGAAAAATTTCCAATCGTTGACAAAATCGAACAACGGATTTTCCAATCCTTGGAAAAAGAACTCGGCACCGATTGGGTGCACGGCTGGCACACGGGCCTGCCGCGCCAGATCGACACTCCCGGCGAAATCAACATCCCCGAAATTCTGCGCCTCTGGACCTATGCCAAAGGACTCGACATGGTCGAATTCGGTAAAATGCGCTACAATATGCTCGGCACCGCCGAGCACTGGCTTCCTGGACAGAACGCCGCCGGCATCGATGACGTTAATCTCGCTGACGCTCTCAGCAAAAGCCCCTTCGCCGACCGTATCCCAGGGATTCTGCGTGAAGCCCATGCCCTCCTGTACGACGAACCGAAAAAACGTCTCAGCCAATCATAAGTTCAGATTTTAACCCTTTCATTAACCGCTTCAAAGTCGCTTTCAATCAATTGCTTCAGGTCGTTAATCGCAGCCTCCTCATCATCACCGTCTGCTTCGATGGTGATTTCGCTGTTTTGAGAAACATTGAGTAATATCACTTTGATAATGTTTTTGGCATCTACCTTCTTATCCCCTTTTCGAACGGTAATTCCTGATTGGTAAAGCTTTGCGGTCCGCACAAAAAAATCTGCAGGACGCGAATGAAGTCCTGTTTCATTCTTAACGGTAATTGTTAAGTATTTCATATAATTATTCCTTAATCTGTGGTGTGTTTGACTGTTCAAGTAAAAGGAGTTCTCCAAGCCACTTACGTGAAACTTTTTCTTTTTTTCCAATGGCAAAGATCAGGTTGCGCCGGCTGATACGGTATATGGCAAAGAAAAAGGGTGATGCGATAAGAGGGAATTTCATTTTCTCCCGAATGCAGCCTATAATTGAATCATCATTTTCTCTGGCCAATCTATCTAAGACGATTGCATATTCCTTGGTATTGTACTGCTTCAGAAGAAGGTATTGGATGCGCTGTAAATTGTAATTTGCCAACGCCAACAGGATACCGTAAAGCACCACCAGTGTGTTGAAAACTGTTTGATGTCCAAGATAGATATCAATTACCTGATTAGCCAGCTTGCCGGATAGAGAAAGAAAAAACTCTGCCATAGATCCCCCCTTCTAGACGGTAATGACCGAAATCCCCCGATCCTCAAGTTCACGACAGAAGCGGGCCGGAGCATCGGTATCCGTCACCACGATTGAAATCACTTCAAGATCAGCGATCTTATTGAAGTAAACTTTGCCGATCTTGCTTGAATCAGTGGCAAGGATTACGGTACTCGAAACGGCAATCATCTTTTTAAAGACCATGAGGAATCGTGGATCAAAAAGCGTCAGTCCCCGTTTGAGATCGATACCATCCGCCGAAAGCAGGAGCTTATGCTGTTGATGACAGGTGGAGAAGTAGTCATCGTGGGCGGTAAAACCGGACGAATGGCGTTCATATACCTCGCCGCCTAAAATTACCGTTTCTATATTGCTGATCCCGGAGGTCTCAAGGGCGAGCTCCAGAGAATTTGTAATAATACGAAATCGTCGATCATCTATACCGCTGAATATTCTGCCTACGAGAAAGGTCGTTGTACCAGGACCGACGATGATCTCATCGTGCTCTTCTACCAATTCAGTGCAGTACTCGGCTATGCGTATCTTTTCTTCGATAAAAGACACCCGGGGATCCCGCCTCTGCGGAGTTCTTTCCCTGTTCTGCCGGTAAAGAACGCCGCCTTTGGTTTGTACAACGGTCTGTTCCTGTTCGAGAAACTTTATGTCGCGCCGAATTGTTGCCGTTGAAACACCGAAATACTGAGAGAGCTCCTCAAGAGAAGTTGAACTTGCCATCCGTATCCGGTTCAGTAAATCATCCAGCCGTTTCTGCCTGTTTTTTTTCATCCCCGGTTGTCTCGAATTACATCAAGTGAAATGCCCCAATTACTTTTTTTTCTTTTAACAGTTCGTTGTATTGTTTGACCGCTTCCGGCGTATCCACCACAATCAATTCAATTTCTTCCTTATCAAACCGCGCCTTGGTCTCTTCCGGGACCAGCACTTTCACAGCAAAACCCGTCCCTAAGACAACGACATCCGGTTTTTTCTCGATGACAGAATCGAAATCCTCGGGAGAAAATTTCATCCCATCTTTCCGCCACCACCGACCATCAATGGAGTCAGGGTAGGCTATGAGGGGGGCTCGATACACTTTCCCCGAGGAAACGAGCTTACCAAAAGATACTTCATCTATTTTAGGCATGCCACTACTCTTTTTTTTATTTCAGATATTCCACGATCTTCTCAATGTCCTGTTCCATTCCGATACCCGTTAGAAAGGATACGGTATGAATCACCGGGACATTCCCGGTTCCGGAAACAAAAGTGGTGGTTACGACCAGATCCTGACCGTCCACCTTGGAGGGAACTTCCGCGGCTTTACACTGTGTTATCACAACGTCAATACCGCGCTTAGTAAGTTCTTCTTCGATTTTTCGCGCCACAACAGTGGAAGTCGCAATCGCGGTACCACAGGCAACCAATATTCTCTTTTTCCCCTTCATCATGACATCACTCCTTAGTGTCGTTTTGTGTTCGCTGCAATAGTGTCTTTATGTCGGATTCCTCATCCATAGCGAGGATGCGGTCAGCCAGTCTCCGGGCCGACTGATAGCTCGTGTGCCGAATGACATGAACTATCTCCGGCACTGTTTGAGCACTCATACTCAACTCGTCCACACCGAGACCGATCAAGGCCGGTACGGCAAGAGGCATCCCGCCGAGTTCACCACATACCCCGACCCATTTATTCCGGGCATGGGCCGCGTCAACAATCCGGGCGATCGCCCGAAATACCGCCGGATGATAAGGCTGATAGTAATCCCGGATATGCTCATTCATTCGGTCTGCCGCAAGAAGATACTGGGTAAGATCATTCGTACCGATACTTATGAAGTCGATGTGCTTCAGCAACGCATCAATCATAAATATCGCAGAAGGAATCTCCACCATGATACCGAGTTCCATCTTCTTGTCGTAGTCTACTCTTTCCCCATCGAGTTCACCCTTGATTTCCTCTATGATACGTAGGATTTGCTTCACCTCATTGGGGCCGGATATCATAGGAAACATCATCTTTAATGAACCAAAGGCAGAGGCCCGCAGAGCTGCTCTCAGCTGCTGTCGAAAAAGATGCGGCTGATCCAAAGAGATTCTAATTGCGCGGTATCCTAAAAAAGGATTGGTTTCGCGCGGAATAGATATTGAGGCAACCGGCTTGTCACCTCCGATATCAAGGGTCCGGAGGATAACAAAACCGTCCCTGAATGCCTCTGCAACAGTTTTGTAGGCCTGAAACTGTGTCTTTTCATCCGGAAGGTTTTTCTTCTTCATAAAGAGAAATTCACTTCGAAAAAGTCCGACGCTCTTTCCGCCCAGCCGGATGGCGTTTTTAATCTCTTCGACAGACCCGATATTCACCGAAACGGTGATTCTGCGTCCATCCAATGTAACCGGCTCCAGATGACACTCCTGAGCAAGGAGAGTTTGCCGTTTTTCGTACTGGGCCCGTAATTCTTCGAATTTCTGCCGGATGGTCCCATCGGGATTGATGTATACGTGTGCCTCTTCGGGATCTGTTGCATCAAGATATATCTCATCATCGGTTATGATCCGTTCAGTTGCGCATTCTACGGCAACCGCTGCCGGGATTCCTAAATTTTTGGCGAGAATTGCAACATGGGAGGTTATCCCTCCACGCTCCGTGATCATGCCGCAGATCTGCTCCAAATCCATCATAGCTGTGTCAGAGGGAAAAAGCTCTTCGGCAACAATTATGGCGTGCTCTGCTAGGTCCGACAGATTGACGTCTTCTTTTCCCAGAAGATTCCGTAGAAGTCGCTTATAGACATCCTGAAGGTCTGCCATGCGAGCCTTGTTATAGTCCCCGTCATCGAGTTCCTCAAACATCGTGAAGTAGGCGGTGAAAACCTCTTTTACAGCCGTTTCTGCACACCACTTATCCAGAGTGATTTTCTCAATAATCTCATTAATGATTGTATCGTCTTCTAAAACCGTCTGCTGAGAACGAAAAATATGGGCAAACTCCTTCCCCATATTCGTCAAAACTTTTTCCTTGAGATCGCCCAGTTCAGCGATTGATTTCTTCACGGCATTAAAGAGTCTGCGTTTCTCCTCCTCAACATGGGTAATTGACCGCGGGGTGAAATTCAGATCCGGCGGCACGTACACCACTGCTTTGCCATGGCTTATACCTGAAGAAGCTACGATACCTTGAACAACCTTCATCGTGTATCCATTGTTTTGCTTTTCTCTTGAACATGCTTCTGCAGAATCCGATATATCTCAATCGAGTCGGGAGCATCGTAAATCGCATTGAGCACCGCTTCATCCTGATAGACGGTTATGAGAGTTTCGAGAAGATCTCCGATCAGTTTTTTTTCTTTAAGAGCAAACATAGAAATCATTGATACCTCAAGGGTCTCGTTGGGATCACCCATGGATCGAAACTCTACCGGCTTCTCAAGTCGTGCGAAGAGAAGCGCTGATCGATTGACATAGGTTGCATCGGTATGTGGAATTGCAATCTTATGTCCAGGCATTGGAAGTGCTGAGGGGTGTGCGCGTTCCCGTGCCAATATGGCGTCGATAAAGGGTGGCCGACAATACCCTTTCTCGACAAGCATGCCCGCCATCTCCCTGAGAGCTTCTTCCTTGTCGAGATAGGTAATACCACTTAAAATAAGATCTTCTTTTACAAGGTCCTTAAATTGCAGAACACCTGATCCCATCATTATCATACTCCATTATTATGATTTTACGAAGCGGCATCCCCGAAGAAATGCCGGCATCGTAAGTTTTAACTGTTTAATTCAGCTTGCGTGCATTCTTAATCTTCTCTATAGCCCGCAACGCGTTCCCAGGTAGCAGAATTTTTCTTATAAAGAGTCCACGCGATGACCAGAACTGCAAGAATAATTGCGTTACCGATCCAGAAATTGTTTGCAGCCCAGACAAAGATCCCTGCAAGGAAATTCCCTCCATCGACCATGCTGGTGATCGTGCTGGCACCTTCGGGGAAATTGAAGCTAGCCGACCGGGCGACGGTAGTCTGTGCCGCAGCCAGAGCATTCATGATGTAAAGTGTGGGAATCATGATTATGGTGCTGGTAATCGTCGCCCGCACCACGTTGCCTCGAACAACAGGGATCATCATGCAAACCATAAACGGAATTGTTGCGAGGTCACCAAAGGGTAAAACACGATTGCCCGGCAGAATCACAGCCAAAACAAGTACGACAGGCACCATGAGTAAAGAGGTGGCAATGGATGCAGGGTGACCAATGGCAATGGCGGAGTCGAGACCAAGATAGATTTCCCGGCCACCTGCCCGCTTTTGCAGAAACTCACGAGCTGCCTCAGAAAGCGGAATCAACCCTTCCATAAGCAGAGCTACCATCCGGGGCATAAGAACCATCACCGCACCCATTGAAATAGCACTTTGGAGAACCCGGGGGAACCAAGTAGCGAATGGTCCGGAGCCTGCATAACCGAGGGCGGCAATAGCCAGTCCGATGATCACTCCAATAAAAACAGGTTCGCCGAGAACGCCGAAGCGTTTCTTTATTGCCTCAGGATCGGCCTCCATTTTGTTTAGTCCAGGAATCAGATCAATAATTTTGTTAACAATGACCGCAAAAGGAACCATCGATGTAGAGGCTCCATGAGGAAGAGAAATACCCGGCATCCCCATGAGCTGTTGCACAGCCGGGGCAGTCCAGTCCGCAAAAAAAAGCATGGTGGCGGCAAAAATCATGGCCGAAATAAGTCCGTACCAGATGTTTCCGGTTACTGCTTGGACGAGAGCCCCCGCAAAAGCAAAATGCCAGAAATTCCAAATGTCGATATTAATCGTCTTGGTCACTCTGGTAAAAAGAAGGACCAAGTTTAGCAAGATCCCCGCAGGAATAACCAGCGCTGCCAGATTCGATCCAAAGGCGATTGCTGCCGATGCCGGCCAACCTACATCAATAATCGAAAGCTCAACTCCGGAACGCTCAACCATCGCTTTCGCTGCCGGACCCATATTATTGACCAATAATCCGAGAACCAGATTAATGCCGACAAATCCAACCCCAACCATGAGAGCGGCTCGGATCGACTTCCCAGGCTTGGCACCGAATATCAATGCCAAAATGAAAATAATAACCGGGAGAAAGACGCTTGCTCCCAGATCCAGAAAAAACTGGACGATTGTTTGAATTGTAGCCATATCACGTACCTCCTGCGCTATATGCTAAAAAAATTGACAGATATGTCAATATAAGTTAAAATAAATTTAATTATAATGCAATTATTTTTCATTTACTGGCTGACCGAAGCTGTTTTGCATCAATTCTCAAAAATGGGAATGGACGTGATGTTAAAAATAAAATTCAAACGATCAAAACCGCCGTAAAATACCTTAGATTATGCCATCTTCAAAAACTATTGGGTATAAGGTTTGCGAACGAAGCGGTTGCCTGAGTGCGCAGTCAGCCATCGCCAACCAGACTCCTCGTACAGGCTGGTTCTCCCCGGTACGGGCGAAGGGCTTCAGTCGGTTTTCTTCGATTGCATCCAGTGTTTTGAAGATCCGGTTACAGATCGGATCCTTCGCGACATCCCATAACCGTTCGATGGGGTTGAACTCCGGGCTGCAGGCGGGCAGCTGAACGAGGTGCAGGTTTTGCGGTAAGAGGATCTCCAGGCTGGTGATGACCGTCGGCGCCGTCCCGGATGACTCCCTCTTCGGCATTCGAATCGCTCCTTGCGATTTGTTCAAGCAACAGCAGCGTATGATCCAGGTTTCACAGCCGGCAGACAGCAGAACGGCCCGCCGCTTTCGACGACCTCCAGCGCGCCGTATATGTATCCCCATTTAAATTTTTGCCGGGACGGTTTTACCATGCGTACGCCCTTCAGGCCCCGGCCCCGGCGGAGGGCCGAGTGCAGGCCCTATCGGGCTTCATCCTGAACCCGGACTTCGACTTGCTTCCCCGCTTCGATATTCAGTTCACTGAGCCGGTCAACCCGGGGCGCTTTAAAGAGCTCTGCCCCAGCAGGCTCCTTTTTGATATGAACGGGACGCGGCTTCTTAAGCGCCCCTGCGAATTTTTCCCATCCAGTAGTAAATAGGCCCAGTCCCACATAGACGATCTGCCCGTTAGTCGGGTTAAACCGCGGAAGTTGCGGAGCAAAGGAGGCCTTTTTGCCTCCTTTGTCCGAAA
>JASKKX010000078.1 GCA_030153935.1 Verrucomicrobiota bacterium
AAAAACCTTTTTCTAAAATTCATTGGCTGACCCCATTTTCAGTGAACGCAGTGAACGATTGGAAAAAACTCCGTGCCCTCTGTGTCTCTGTGAGAGATTATTTCTCACCCGCTTCGCTCAAGGCACGGAGTACACAAAGGAGTGAAAGTCTCTTTGTCTCTCATTTGAACGTGACGCTTGAATCTTGCCAAATAAAGGTCGGGAGAACAAAATACACAGCATGAAAACGGGAAATGATGTGATTGATCTCCGGCCTGATGTGCTGGGCGGAACGTCTGTTTTTCACGGGCCCCCGCCTTTCTCAGCAGCAATTCCATAAGGATTTCCAAGTAACGCTGCAGGTACGGATCATACTCCGCCGATGAAATATAAACCGGATAATCAGGTGGCGAGTGTTGCGGTGATCCGGCTGCCGATCCATGTCGTGACCTATGAGTCGGCGCTGCGCCGCTGCCTTGAGCTGAATCAAAGAAATAAGCCGTTTGCGGTGAGCGCTGCCAATACGCATATTGCCGCCGCGGCCCGCCGGAACCCGGCCTTCGGGCGGATCATGGCGGCTTTTGATTTGATTCTTCCCGATGGAATGCCGCTGGTCTGGATGATGAACCGCACACTGCGGAAGCGGAAGAAAGCGACTTTGTCCGAGCGTGTTTACGGGCCTTATTTCATGAAATATGCGATTGAAAACGCTCCGGCAGGAACAACCCACTTTTTTTTCGGGGGATCGCAGGATTGTCTGTCGGAGCTGCAGGCGTCTCTCCGTAAACTTCGTCCCGATCTTTCGATTGCAGGAACCTGTTCCCCGCCCTATCGACAATGGAACGAGGAGGATCACAAGAATTTTTCAGACCGTATTAATGAGGCCGCCGCCGATTTTGTGTGGGTTGCCCTGGGCGGGGAAAAACAGGAGCGGTGGATCATTGAAAACCTGCATCGGTTTAAGCGCGGCGGTTTTTTTGCCGTGGGCGATGCGTTTGAGCTCTTGGCCGGTCGGCGGTCCTTTGCGCCGAAGTGGTGCCAGCACTATGGAATCACCTGGCTGTATCGTCTGATGCAGGAACCCCGGCGAATGTGGAAAAGGTATTTTAAATATAACTCTCTGTTTATTGCTTATCTTCTAAAGGATTTTCTGTTTCCCCGGCTGGGCGAAGGGCGCGGATGCATGGATTCCGCCGTACATCCCGAGGAGCATTTATCCCGGATAAATATTCTTGGCGTCGGGATCAACAAGACGTCCCTGCAGCAGGCGGTGGAAACGCTGATTTCCGCACGGCGGCATGGAGAGCGCGGGTATGTCTGCGTGACCGGAGTGCATGGAGTGATGGAATCACAGCGGGACGAGACGCTGCGGAGAATTCATAACCGCTCGCTGATGACGGTTCCCGACGGGATGCCAAATGTGTGGATTGGGAAACTGCATGGATTGGCCCGCATGGGCCGGGTGTACGGACCGGATCTGATGCTGGAGCTGTGTGCCGCAACATCAGGAGCTGCGGGCTCTTCGTTGACGGCTGAGAAAAAAGGTGGTTCACATTTTTTATATGGCTCTACCGAAGAAACTCTTCGCAAGCTGAAGATGAACCTCGAGAAACGGTTCCCCGGCATTCAGATCGCGGGAATGTACGCCCCGCCGTTCCGTCCGCTGACCGCAGAAGAAGAGGTTGAGCTGCAGCGGAGGGTCGCAGCATGCCGCCCGGACTTTTTCTGGGTCGGGCTGTCGACGCCGAAACAGGAGAAATTCATGGCCGCTCATGCGCCGCTGGTGCAGGGTGAGCCGGTCCCCGATTCCGGTTTTGACCGGTTTCCGCTGGAGGCCGGAATCATGCTGGGGGTCGGTGCCGCATTCGATATCCACGCCGGGAATTACAGGGATGCGCCGAAGTGGATTAAGAATTCGGGGATGCAGTGGTTCTATCGTTTGTGTAAAGAACCCCACCGGCTTTGGCGGCGTTATCTCTGGATTGTTCCCTCGTTTCTCTGGCTTTTTTTTCTGCAGGTGACGAGGTTGCGGAAATTCGACATGGAAAAGTGAGACTCATGCGGAAAACAGTTTATTTTCTTTTTTTCACCGCCGTGTTTCTGCTGATCTGGAACACAGAGATTGCCAACCGGACGGAGGCGGAGGATGCGTTTGCCTATGCCTGGCAGGTGGAGCATCTCCCGTATTATCAGCTCTGGCATCCGCACCATCTGCTCTATGGGCCGGTTGCCAGGGGAATCTATGACGGAGCAGGATGGCTGGGGTACCGCGGACGAGCCTATCCGCTGCTGCGTCTGCTGAGTGCGCTGTGCGGCGCCGGCGCCGTGCTGATGTTCTTCCGGTTCTGCTGCCGCCGGTTTTCCATGCGGCCGGTGAGTTCCCTGCTTTGCTCCGGGCTGCTCCTGTTCTCTTACGGTTTCTGGAGGTATGCCAATGAGGCGGAAGTGTATATTCCGGCCTGTTTTATCATGCTGTGTGCGATCTACCTGGCGGTTCATCCCCGGCAGACCGCTGCGCAGGCTGCATGGGCCGGAATCCTGTGCGGAGTATCGGTACTGTTTCATGTGCTTAATATCGTTCCGGTTTTCCTGGCGGTGCCGCTTTTCTACCTCTTTCACAGAAACGGAACCGGCCTGCTGATTCACCTGCTTTCCGCCGGCGCGGTTGTCCTGGCGGGATATCTGGGCGTCTTTTATGTTGAATCGGTACAGCTGTTTTCCTCCGCGGCGGTTCTGCCTGCGTTCTCCTGGAACGCGCTGATTAAAGGCGGGGTGGGCTTTTCTCAATGCGTGGTCAGCGCAAACTTCATGCTGGGTTATCAGACGATTCGGGATGCTTTAGTGACCCTCTTCCCGACCCGGATGCTGCTTGAAGAATTATATCTGGGAGCCTGTCTCCCGCGCTGGCTGGTTTTTGGCGCGTCCGTGTCTTTCGCGCTTCTTGCGGGCTGCTTCGCCGGAGTGACGGCTTGCGCACTGCGGCTGATCTTCAGCCGCGGCGATCAGCGTCTTTGGAGGGATCGGGTCGGCACAGCGGAAGCGTGGCGCACGCTGATTGCTGTGTCTCTCTGGTTCGGCGGATACGCCGGGGCTCTGCTTCTGCTGGAACCCGGCAATCCGGAGGTCTGGGTGATGGGCCTGGTTCCGTTCTGGCTGGCCTTCTGCGGGCTGATTGCGGCTCCGCTCTCCAGGCGGAATGCGCTCTGGCCGGTTCTGCTGCTGACCGTTCTGCTGGCGTTTCATAATGGTCTGGGCGGCATGCTTCCGCTGAAAAACCCGCAGGCGGATTATAACCGCCAGAAAGCGGAGTGGGTTCTGCTTCACGCCGGTCCTGACGATACGGTGCTGACGGCCGGCAATCCGGTTTTTGAGCGCTATCTGCGGTATTACTGTTCGGCGCAGGTCGAAGATCTTTACTTGTGGAACGAAGATCAGCTGGCGCATTCGGCGGAGATTCTGCAGGAGATCCAATTAAAACACAGCCCCGGGACGCTTTATTTGCTCGGAGATATCTTCCGTCAACCCGTTTCTCTGACGAAACGTTTTCCCGAAAAAACCGCCGCCATCGCCCGGTTTGCTGCGCAGATCCGGCCCTTTGCCGTCAAAATCCACGAGGACTCCTTTGGCGGGGTGTACAGTCTGCCGGATTAGATTGACAACCGATCCCGACCCCATTCCACGGCAGGGTGTGCTGCCTCAGCTTTTCGAGATGACTTTTGCAGGTTCCGGTGGTATATGAACTGTGTGAATCGTGAACCTCAGTGCCTGTCCTTTCGCCGGCTGCGGGATCTGCCGGAGGTGGAAAGGTCTGAGACCGACCGTCTGCTTCTAAGACTATGAACGCATATAGCGAGGGTATAACCATTGACGCGGATCCCCGGCAGGCGCATCCGTTTTTCCGCCGTCAGCTCATGAATGCAGTCCTGCTGCACCTGACGGACGGGCTGATGCTCTTTCTGGCGATGCTGGCCGGCGATTTTCTGCTTTTCGGACTGCACGGAGTTCCGGTGCAGATGGCTCCGATTCTTCTTTTGATCCCTGCCTGGTGGGCGGGCTCCTGGCCGGCCCGCCTGGTGCCGGGATGGGGGCTGGGGGCGGTGGAAGAGCTTCGGCGCACGCAGCTTCTGCTGCTCTCTCTGTTTGCATTTGCCCTGGTGGTGATTTTTTTACAAAGACGTCCCGGAATCAGCCGTACTTCGTTCCTGGCCGCCTATCTGGGTTCAGCCGTCCTGATTCCGATCGGCCGGGTCGCCGCAAAAAAAATACTCATCGCTTTGAATCTGTGGGGTCTGCCGGTGGCGATTTACGGAACCCGGGACACCGTTCCGGTGGTTGCCGGGGCTTTGCGGAAAGATCGTGCGATCGGATTTAATCCGAAAGCGGTATTCAGTGATGAGTATGCGCAGGGGGAAATCGTTGAGGGGCTGCCGGTGCTGGGGCGTCTTTTGAATACGACCCGCCGCATGCCGGTCGCGATTGTGGCGCTTCCCGAGTTGCCGAGGGGTGAGCTGATTCCTCTGTTTGAAGGACCCCTGCAGACCTATCGCACCCTTCTGCTGATTCCGGATCTGAAGGATGCTCCCTCGTTATGGGTCAAACCATGTGATCTGCAGGGAATTCTCGGGCTGGAAATCCGTCGCAACCTGCTGGATCCTGTTGCGGTTTTCCTGAAAAATTCCACAGAGTATTCACTGGTTATCCTGCTGCTGCCTCTGTGGGGTCCGCTCTGCCTGCTTTTCATGCTGCTGGTCTGGCTGCAGGATTTCCAGTCGCCGATCTATGCGCAGGAGCGGATCGGACGGAATAATGTGTTGTTCAATACGTATAAGCTGCGGACGATGGTTCCGGATGCCGAAACGGTTCTTCTGCGCAAACTGGCTCAGAACCCTGAACTCAAGGCCGAGTGGGAAAAACATTATAAACTCCAAAAAGATCCCCGCATTACTTTCGTGGGACGCTTTCTGCGGAAAACTTCGCTGGATGAACTCCCGCAGCTCTGGTGCGTTCTGGCCGGCACGATGGCGCTGGTCGGTCCCCGGCCCCTGCCGAAATATCACCACGTTGTGCTGCAGCCACGCACCCAGAGACTGCGGGTTAAAGTCCGCCCCGGGATCACCGGTCTCTGGCAGGTTTCCGGCCGCAGCGACAGCGGGACGGCCGGTATGGACAAATGGGACACGTACTATGTGACCAACTGGTCCATTTGGCTCGATATCGTCATTCTGGCCCGCACAGCCGCCACGGTCCTGCTCGGGAAGGGGGCGTATTAACGCCGGAGGCGTTAATGCAGAGGTCAGGGGTCAGAGGTCAGACGGATTTGAAGAAGAGGGGAGTGACAAATGAGAATTAACTCGGCGAAGGACTTGGAGGTTTATAAGAAAGTCTATGCGCTTTCGATGGAGATATTCCGCCTGAGCAAGGCTTGGCCTGTCGATGAACGATATTCTTTGACAGACCAGATTCGGCGATCATCGCGATCGGTTTGTTCAAACTTGCGCGAAGTATGGGCAAAGAGGCGCTATGAGGCTCACTTTGTGTCTAAGCTGTCAGACTGCGATGGTGAAAACAGTGAAACGGATACCTGGCTCGATTACGCCCGTGACTGCGGGTATTTAAATGTCGAGACACATGCTGAATTGACACGGGACGTTGTTGAGGTTGGAAAGATGCTTGGGGGCATGTTAAATAACCCTGAACCGTTTCTTCTTAAGCCAACCGTATGACCTCTGACTTCTGACTTCTGACTTCTGACCTCTGATCTCTGACCTCTGATCTCTGACCTCTGATCTCTGACCTCTGACTTCTGGAAATCACCATGTCTAAAACCGAAAAAATAACAATTGTCGTTCTGATGTTTGCGCTCTCCGCCTCCGTGATTCTTTTCGGCGTGTGGGAGGATAAGGTGACGCTTTATGCGCCGCTACTGGTATTGACCTATGCGGCGCTTGCCGCCTGGGCGCTGCAGGGCGGTAAAAATCGTGTGCGGACCCTGCTCGCCGCCTTCCGTGGTCCGCCTTCTGATCTCCACCCTCTGACCTCTGGAGGCGGGTTTCCTCCGGGGGGAATCCCGCTGCTGATTTTCTGGTTCTACAGCCTGATCCTGATTCCTTTCGCGGTGCTGCCGTATGAAGCCAAAATCAGTACGCTGCGCTTCGGAGCTTATCTCGGCACCTACTGGGCCTCTGCGAATATTTTATCCCGCTTTTCACACCGCAAGGCGATATGGACCTTCCTGCTGACTCTGTTGATACTGACTGCGTTATACAGTCTGGTGCAGCACAAGGCCGCTCCGAATCTGCTTTTCGGCAGGGAGCGCTATACAACGTATTGGGAACACGGGCGTCTCGGCGGAACCTATCAGTGTCCAAACCATATTGCCCATCTGTTCCAGATGGGCCTGCCGTTCTGTCTGGTTTTTCTTTTTCTGCCGCAGTTCGGCTGGTTCTGGCGGATCGGCTGCGGGTACGCTTTCCCGCTGTTTCTGCTGCTGATTTATCAGACACAGTCCCGCGCCGGGATTCTCGGCACGGTGGCCGGCCTCGGGGTGACGGGCCTGCTGCTGATTCTGCGCAAAAGCCGCCGCGCGTTTTTCATCGCCCTGCTGGTGATTCCGCTGCTGGGGGCCGGGGCGCTCGGCGGTCTGTGGGCCGGGTCGTCCATGTTCCGGCACCGCATGACTCCGGTCGTGAAATTTATCGATCATGTTTTTTCCGGCGCAGGCATCGAGGCGGAATTTCAGGATTTCCGTCCCCAGACCTGGCTCGATACCATCGATATGATCAGCCATCGCCCCGTTCTGGGTTTCGGCCCCGGAAATTACGGACAGGTTTTCCCCGAGTACCGCACCCGGTTCACCGGCGTCCGGATTGAAACCGTTCATCCGCACAATGAATACCTCGAGTTGCTGGCCGAATACGGGTTGATCGGCGGGATGCTCATTCTCTGGGCGCTCATCAGCGCCTGTGTGCCGCTGGTGCGGTTTGTGAAGACGGCCGAACATCCCCGGCACGCACTGCCGGCCGCCGCATTGCTCGGCGCACTGGCCGGAACCGCCGTGCATGGATTTTTCGATTTCGAACTGCGCAACTTCCCCAACGCGCTGATGCTGGCCCTGCTGGCCGGCTGCGCGGCTGCCCCGCTGGTGCGACAGAGATCAGAAACCAGAACTCAGAAATCAACAGTTCGTTTTCTGACCTCCGGCCTCTGGCTTTTGACCTCTGTTTTTCTGCTGCTCGCAGCAGTTTGGTCCCTGCAGGTCATGAGTTCGGCGTGGATCCGCATGCTGGGAGACCGTGCGTACAAAGCGGTGGAGAGTGCGCGGCAGACCGCCTGGGCTCCGGCGGAACGGCTTTATCAGATCAGTGCGGCGATTGATCCGCAGAACTGGCAGGCTCATTTCGGACTGGGGCAGATTTACAGATCAATCCGCTACAATGAGATTCATCCGGAGCCGAAACACCAATGGGCGCTGAAAGAAAAGACGGAGCTGCTGCAGGCATACCGCATCAATTCGAAGAAAGAGGAAGTCGTTTACGCCCTGGGCTGCGCAGAGCTGGCTTTGGGAAACCGCGATGCCGGCCTGAATGATCTCAGACAGGCGGCAAACTATAAACGGTTTAACGACTTCTACTGGCGCAAACTCGGCATCGAACTGCGCAAAGCAGGGCTCTATGAGGAAGCGCTGAATGCGTTTGAATACGCCTTGACACTTGACCGATCCAACAAAACCGTGAAACGAAATATCGAGTGGCTGAAAAACAGGGAGAAAAAGTAAGAGCAGATAGAGGTTCGGAAAACATCCGTTTACCGGAGCGGTGAGGGCTTGAGCCACAGAATTTGATTATTTTAATGATTTCCGCATCTCTGCCGCATAAAATATAAATGTTTCCGAACAAGCATCCCTGTTGTTTGTCTTTTACAGAGAGTCAGGGAAAATGCAGAACCAAACAACCATCAAGGTCTGGAGCGAACGGTGGCGCCTCGGTGCGCTGACCCGGCGGGAACTGGTGCAGATCGCGCTCGTTTCAGTAGTAATCGGTCTGCTGTTCATGCTTTTTCATATGCTCGGCAATACCGTGGAAAGTGTCGACAGCCGCTCGGCGTTTCAATGGATGTTTGCACGCTGGAACGACACGATTTCATTCGGAGCCGACTATTCGCACGGATATTTCATCCCGTTCGTCAGCCTCGGGGTGATCTGGTACAAGCGCAAAGAAATCTTCTCGATCGAAACAAAGGTGGATTGGCGCGGACTGGTGATGGTTATCGGAGCGCTTTTCATGCACTGGCTCGGCGCCAAAATGCAGCAGACCCGCATCTCCCTGATGAGTCTGATTCTGCTGATCTGGGGGATTCCGTTCTACCTTTTCGGGTGGCAGCTGGCGAAAAAACTGATCTTTCCCTGTTCCTATCTCATTTTCTGCATCCCGTTGAACTTTCTTGATGTGGTGGCGTTTCCCTTGCGGATGTTTTCAACCGAGGTGACAACCGGTATGCTGAATGGAATCGGCATCGAGGCGCATCGTTCAGGAACCGCGATTTTCACTCTCGCGATGCCGGGCGGATTTGATGTGGCCGATCCGTGCAGCGGACTGCGCTCCCTGCTGGCCATGACGGCGCTGACCGCCGTTTATGCGTATGTTACCCAGCAGACTCTGCTTAAAAAATGGATCCTGTTTATGACGTCGATTCCCCTGGCGGTCATTGGAAATATTGCCCGTATTGTCACCATCGCAGTGATGGCCGAGGCATTCGGCGGGAAACTGGCGCTGGGCCTTTATCATGATTATTCCGGATACATTCTCTTTACCGCGGCGATCAGCATGATGATCCTGATCGGCGGTTTGCTGAACCTGAACTACAGAGAGGTGCTTTCCAGATGGAAATCCGTTCTTTTAAGCCGTACCTGATCCTGATCGGCCTGATGATCGTCACCGCGCTGGCGCTGGCGTTTACGGTGGATGTGAAGCTGAGTGATCAGCCCGGCATCCGGATGGAACTGCCGCCGTCCCTGCCCGGCGGCTGGATCGGGAATCCCCTGCGCTATTCTCACAATCCGGACAATCCGAAGCAGTATCTCCTGAGCGATCTGGAAGTTCCGGATATCGATCCCGAAACCGGGGAAAAGCTCTATACAATGAGTTTGCCGGAATACGATGCCCTGCCGCACGATACAGAGTTCGTAAAATCCATCTATACCAACGCCGCGGCCGAT
>JASKKX010000017.1 GCA_030153935.1 Verrucomicrobiota bacterium
CTTTGGTTTTCCGATAGAGCGTTTCCACTTCTGTGAGCCGATCCGACTCTATCGCCAGCCTGAACCTGGGGCGTCCTGTTTTCATGCAATGCAGGATACAGATGATCAGATCAAAGCACATTAATACCGATAAGTTTTAGCGGTTGGTAGTGTATTGCCTGAACTTTAAGAGATATTTTCCGACGCTGCAGAAGGTTTCTACAGACTTTTTTTGGTTTTTAAAATAATGTTTCATGCAGTTTTAAAGGGGGTTTTTAATATTTTGTTCAGGAACGGTTAATTTTTTTAAAAAGGGGTTGCACAGATTTTTTTTATGCGTACTATCACCCGCCTTGTCAGACACGAAAACGGGTTGCAAAGCCCGCCGAAACAGACAGGAAATTGTTCTAAAAAATAATTTAAAAAACGGGTTGCAATACAAACTCAGGTGCGTAGGATGACCCGCCTGTTCGAAACAGAAACGAGCTGAGAAGCGAGTGCGGAACGAACAGGAAATTGTTCTTATAAAAATAAAATAAAAAGCGATTGACCGGTGAATGTGTTTCACGTAGATTGTCTTTCGCTCCAACGGGAAAAGCCTGTTATGGCAGGTAAAAAACGTTGGTATTTTTTTGATCTTTGAAAACTGAATGACTCACGATTATCATTTCGATTCAGAAATGGTACGATTTGTTTTAAGCAAACGTTTCAAAATGTTTCCGTAATATAATTATTGGAGAGTTTGATCCTGGCTCAGAACGAACACTGGCGGCGTGGATTAGGCATGCAAGTCGAGCGGGATTAACCCGCTTCAATTCTTCGGAAAAGAAGCAGGTTATGAGAGCGGCGAACGGGTGAGTAATATATGGGTAATTTACCTTGAAGTTCGGGATAGCCATTCGAAAGAGTGGGTAATACCGAATGTGTTCGGGTGCCGCATGGCGCCTTATATAAAGATGGGGATCTTCGGACCTGTCGCTTCTAGATGAGCCCATATCCTATCAGCTAGTTGGTAAGGTAACTGCTTACCAAGGCTTACGGGTAGCCGACCTGAGAGGGTGACCGGCCACACTGGGACTGAGACACTGCCCAGACTCCTACGGGAGGCTGCAGTCGAGAATCATTGTCAATGTACGAAAGTATGAACATGCGACGCCGCGTGGAGGACGAAGGCCTTCGGGTTGTAAACTCCTGTCCTGAGGGAGTAAGTGCAGTTGGGATAATACCCCTTCTGCTTGATAGTACCTCAGAAGAAAGTCACGGCTAACTCTGTGCCAGCAGCCGCGGTAATACAGAGGTGGCAAGTGTTGTTCGGATTTACTGGGCGTAAAGGGTCCGCAGGCGGCCTTGTGTGTCAGATGTGAAATACTACGGCTCAACCGTGGAATTGCATTTGAAACTACAGGGCTAGAGTACAGGAGAGGAGAGGGGAATTCATGGTGTAGCGGTGAAATGCGTAGATATCATGAAGAACACCGGTGGCGAAAGCGCCTCTCTGGACTGATACTGACGCTCATGGACGAAAGCTGGGGGAGCGAAGAGGATTAGATACCCTCGTAGTCCCAGCCGTAAACGGTGTGCACTTGATGTGGGAGGTTTACCCCCTTCCGTGTCGAAGCTAACGCGATAAGTGCACCGCCTGGGAAGTACGGCCGCAAGGTTAAAACTCAAAGGAATTGACGGGGGCCCGCACAAGCGGTGGAGCATGTGGCTTAATTCGATGCAACGCGAAGAACCTTACCTGGACTTGACATGGTACTGCATATGACCCGAAAGGGACATAGCCTTCGAGGGTGTACCACAGGTGCTGCATGGCTGTCGTCAGCTCGTGCCGTGAGGTGTTGGGTTAAGTCCCGCAACGAGCGCAACCCCTGTGTTTAGTTGCCATCACGTAATGGTGGGCACTCTAAACAGACTGCCGGTGAAAGCCGGAGGAAGGTGGGGATGACGTCAAGTCAGTATGGTCCTTATGTCCAGGGCTGCACACGTGCTACAATGGTTGGTACAGAAGGAAGCAATACCGCGAGGTGGAGCCAATCCCTAAAACCAGCCCCAGTTCGGATTGGAGTCTGAAATTCGACTCCATGAAGTTGGAATCGCTAGTAAAGGCGTATCAGCTACGACGCCTTGAATACGTTCCCGGGCCTTGTACACACCGCCCGTCACATCATGGAAGTCTGCTGTACCCGAAGTCGCTGATC
This sequence comes from Verrucomicrobiota bacterium, assembly GCA_030153935.1. Taxonomy (GTDB): domain Bacteria; phylum Verrucomicrobiota; class Kiritimatiellia; order Kiritimatiellales; family Tichowtungiaceae; genus Tichowtungia. The sequence goes on from JASKKX010000017.1 coordinate 2,181, forward strand.
TAACCCGTCAAGGGATGAAGGCGCCGAAGGTGTGGCCGATAACTGGGATGAAGTCGTAACAAGGTAGCCGTTGGGGAACCAGCGGCTGGATCACCTCCTTTCTAAGGAGAATCCCCTGATCCGACCAATTCATTGGCCGGCAGGAGGATAGGGTAACTGCTCGGGCAACCGAGTAGCGCTCCGGAGCGACCCGGAGCACCACGTAAGTAAGAAACAAATCGTACCGTTTCTGGAGCGAAATAAGATTCGTGAGATCATTCAAATGGCTGTTTAGAGCCGGTCGAACCGCACTGGGGGTATAGCTCAGTTGGTAGAGCGCCAGCTTTGCAAGCTGGATGTCGTCGGTTCGAACCCGTCTACCTCCACCAACTTTCGGGGCGTGTAGCTCAGTTGGTTAGAGCGCGTCCCTGATAAGGACGAGGTCCCAGGTTCGATTCCTGGCACGCCCACCAGCTTCCGCGAGCGGAAGGTGCCGGAATGCACTGGACAGCCATCAACACTTTTTCCCTTCGGGGAAGTGTTCTTTGACAATTGCATAGATTAGGGTAACTGCAACTTATAATTGAGATACATTATATTATATAGCATGCGTGTCGTTACGATAGTAGTCTTTTGATTAAGCTACTAAGGGCGCACGGTGGATGCCTTGGCATTGATAGGCGATGAAGGACGTGGTAAGCTGCGATAAGCTTCGGGGAGCTGCAAACAAGCTTTGATCCGGAGGTGTCCGAATGGGAAAACCCGGCGGGAGTAATGTCCCGTCACTGGAGTCTGAATAAAATAGGGCTTCTAGAGCGAAACCCGGTGAAGTGAAACATCTCAGTAACCGGAGGAAAAGAAAACAACAGTGATTCCGTAAGTAGTGGCGAGCGAACGCGGAGGAGTCTAAACCAACCTGCTTGCAGGTTGGGGTTGCGGGACCACAAGATGAGACTTGGATAGATAGCGGAACGTTCTGGAAAGTTCGGCGAAACAGGGTGATAGCCCCGTATGCGAAATCCTGACAAGCTCTAGTGGTATCCCAAGTAGGTCGGAACACGTGAAACTCTGACTGAATCCGGGGGGCCCACCCCCCAAGACTAAATACTAATCAATGACCGATAGCGAACCAGTACCGTGAGGGAAAGGTGAAAAGAACCCCTGTTAGGGGAGTGAAATAGAACCTGAAACCGTGCGCTTACAAACTGTAGTAGCCCCTTCGGGGGTGGCTGCATGCCTTTTGCATAATGAGTCCGCGAGTTACCGTATGTGGCAAGGTTAAGCGTTTACGACGTGTAGCCGAAGCGAAAGCGAGTGTTAATAGCGCGAATGAGTCGCATGCGGTAGACCCGAAGCCGAGTGAGCTACCCATGGCCCGGGTGAATCCTGAGTAAAATCAGGGGGAGGCCCAAACCAGTGTATGTTGAAAAATACTTGGATGAGCTGTGGGTTGGAGTGAAAGGCTTACCAAACTCGGTGATAGCTGGTTCTCCTCGAAATACCTTGAGGGATAGCCTCGACGAATGCTCGAAACGGAGGTAGAGCACTGATTGGAATAGGGCCCATACCTGGGTACCACCGCCTATCAAACTCCGAATGCCGTTTCAGTCACGTCGGGAGTCAGACTGCGGGGGATAAGCTTCGTAGTCAAAAGGGAAACAGCCCAGACCGCCAGTTAAGGCCCCTAAATGATAGTTAAGTGATGAAGGATGTGAGATTGCATAGACAGCTAGGATGTTGGCTTAGAAGCAGCCACCATTTAAACAAAGCGTAATAGCTGACTAGTCGAGTGATCTTGCGCCGAAAATGATCGGGACTAAAACTATCTGCCGAAGCTGCGGATGTGCTTTATTGCACGTGGTAGAGGAGCGTTGTATAGGCACTGAAGCGTGGGGGTGACCCAGCGTGGAGCGTATACAAGTGATTATGCGGACATGAGTAACGACAAGACAGGTGAGAGTCCTGTCCGCCGAAATCCTAAGGATTCCTGGGGAAGGTTCGTCCGCCCAGGGTTAGTCGGCCCCTAAGTCCAGGCTGAAAAGCGTAGACGATGGGAAACGGGTTTAATATTCCCGTACCGCCGGTTGGACATTTGAGTGATGGAGGGACGCAGGAAGCTAAGCTGGCTGTCGATTGGAAATGACAGTCTAAGCTCGTAGGAGGTTCTGACAGGTAAATCCGTCGGAGCAACTCCGAGAAGTGATGGGACGCTGCGGCTACGGCCAAAGCGAATCAGCTGATGCTCTGCTGCCAAGAAAAGCTTCTAGCGAGTCCAACAGGTGACCGTACCAAAACCGACACAGGTAGGAAGGAAGAATATTCCAAGGCGCGCGAGAGAAATATCGTTAAGGAACTCGGCAAATTAACCCCGTATCTTCGGAAGAAGGGGTCCTCTTCAGGGTGAAAAATTTACTTTGTAAGCTTTGGAGAGGTGCAATGAAAGGGTGGGTGCGACTGTTTATCAAAAACATAGCACTATGCTAACTCGCAAGAGGATGTATATGGTGTGACACGTGACCAATGCCAAAAGGTTAAGGCAAGGGGTGCAAGCTCCGACCCGAAGCCCTGGTGAATGTCGGCCGTAACTATAACGGTCCTAAGGTAGCGAAATTCCTTGTCGGGTAAGTTCCGACCTGCACGAATCGTGTAACGATGCCCACACTGTCTCAACGATAATCTCGGTGAAGTTGTAGTTCCGGTGAAAATGCCGGATACCCGCGGTAGGACGGAAAGACCCCGTGAACCTTTACTGTAATCTGATATTGGGTTTTGGCTATTGATGTGTAGGATAGCTGGGAGGCTTTGAAGCGATGTCGTAAGGCACCGTGGAGCCGTTGGTGAAATACCAGTCTTGAATAGACGGAATTCTAACTTCGATCCCATGAAACTGGGCGGAGAACAGTGTCAGAGGGTCAGTTTGACTGGGGCGGTTTCCTCCCAAAAAGTAACGGAGGAGCGCAAAGGTTCCCTCAGCATGGTCAGCAATCATGCGTAGAGCGTATAGGTAGAAGGGAGCTTGACTGCGAGACCTACAAGTCGAGCAGGTGCGAAAGCAGGTCTAAGTGATCCGGCGGTTGCTAGTGGTAGCGCCGTCGCTCAACGGATAAAAGGTACTCCGGGGATAACAGGCTGATGATTGCCAAGAGTCCATATCGACGCAATCGTTTGGCACCTCGATGTCGGCTCATCGCATCCTGGGGCTGGAGAAGGTCCCAAGGGTTTGGCTGTTCGCCAATTAAAGCGGTACGCGAGCTGGGTTCAGAACGTCGTGAGACAGTTTGGTCCTTATCCACCGTGGGCGCAGGAAGTTTGAAGAGATTAATCCTTAGTACGAGAGGACCAGGATTAACGTACCTCTGGTGTTCCAGTTGTTCCGCCAGGAGCATCGCTGGGTAGCTATGTACGGAAAGGATAAGCGCTGAAAGCATCTAAGCGCCAAGCCCCCTCTAAGATAAGACTTCCCTATTCCGTAAGGAATCTAAAGGCTCGTTCTAGACCAGGACGTTGATAGGCTGGGTGTGAAAGCTCTGTGAGGAGTGAAGCTGACCAGTACTAATTAGCCGTGCGGCTTAATCTTACTTTTTTAACGGCACACATGCTGTGCAGTTCCCTAATCTATGCAATTAATTTTTAGTTTGTCTTGCGACAAACCACCTTTTTTCCGGTGGCTATAGCGAGAGGGTCACACCCGTTCCCATTCCGAACACGGAAGTTAAGCCTCTCAGCGGCGATGGTACTGTAGAATCGACTACGGGAGAGTAGCGCGCTGCCGGATTTTTTTTCAGACCGTTCTGAGCAATCAGAACGGTCTTTTTTTATCTGCCTGTCCTTTATTTATGAATATAAAATTTGTAATACTATCGACTAAAACTGATCGACAGGTAAGGAAGCCGGTATTTTGCTCAGCTATTCTTACCGAATGAATAAACGAAGAAGACCGCCGATCCAGCTGGCGCTGGAATCGCAACTCAAAAGCAGGTACAGCGGATTCCTCGGGAACCCAAAAATGTACGAACCAATGAAGAAAAGATCGCCGACGCACTGCGCGCCCTTGCCGGGAACGGCCCACTTGTGCGATGAGTCTGGTTGGTGGCAGGTGGCTGCACACTCAGGCAAACGCTACGCCCGCAAAATTTATGCCGAATAATTTTTGAAGTGGTATAATTCTAACTATTTTATGGCAAATCGTTAAGCTGAAATTTTTTCCGGAAAAAACAGCCGCTGACGTGACCTCGCCTTTTCGGTCCACCGGCTGGTTTGTCTGGGTACCGAAGTGAATCGGGAGCAGCTTGATGAAGCGTTCGGGAAAACTATGATAAGACCAACGGGCGTCCCGGCTCAAGCACACGATTGCGCGGCCTGAAATAAACCTTCAATCTCAGTGATGAAGATGTGGTGACCGCTGGGTGGAGCATCCATATTGGCAGCACTTTAGCCGGAAGCAGTACCTTGAACACAACACGCCGATTGATTCGACGGTTTCGCAAGCAGGGTCTGAAACACTGCATGGGATCGCCGAAGCAGTTCGTCCGGGGTATGTGACCAGGTTGTGTAACGAAATGCCGCACACCCGCAAAAACGAAAGCGCAGGGAAGGTGCGCAAACAGGTTTCCCGGCGCATGAAGAAGCTGATGAAAACGATTGGGCGTCATGCTGAAAACTGCCCTGCCTGCTTAAAGAGAACCGGCCGAAGACCGATTGGAGCGAAATCGAAACGCAGGTTGTTCTCGACCGCATCCAGAACGTCCTCGGCCAGCTTCCACAAGCCATTCGCCAGGCGCACGAGCGCAGCATCGCCGGCGCCGAAAAAATCCTCAGCCTCTGCGAACCTGACATTCACGTCCTCGTCCGCGGTAAGGCCGGCGCCGAAGTCGAGTCCGGCAACGGGCTCTGTCTTGCAGAACAGACCGACGGCCTCATCGTAGACCGGGAGGTTATGAACGATCAGCCGACGACCGATTCCAAACTCGTCCAGCCCGGACTGGAGCGCATTCGAAAACACTGCGGAACGCCCGGAAGCTGCACCACCGCCCGCGACTTCGGCAGTCCGGTCAATACCGTTGCGCTCGAAAAACCCAGCATTGAGAATGCCATCTGCCCGAAGTCCCCGATTGAGGGAAAAACCCGAAGACGAAGGGTTCTGTCTGTTGCAAAAGCGCCGGGGAACGACCGAAGGACGTAGCGGCATTTTTAAAAAAGCGTAACTCGATAACTCGAAGCCGATCTCGCTGTCGCCTCCCCCGTCCAGGGCCGACTCCCTCAAAGACCGGAGGGTGTTCGTAAAGGGCGCCAAACGGCATGATTCGTCTCCCGACCGGTCCAATCACCTTGCCCGTGCCGTTCGGACACTGTATCGAGACCGCCGGAGATTTGGGACAGATCTAACCTGATCGATTTATAAGCAGCGTCAGAACGGTTAATTTCGACCGATTTCTGCCTGTTTTTTACGAAAGACACCGGTTTTCCCCAGTTTTGGCCGTTTCAGAGGACAGTTTTCCCTTGCCCCGTATTGGCTGCGCGGGGGCCGCATGCCGGACACTCAGCCCGTGTTGATAAGACGGCTTGCAAAAGGCCGTACGCTCCGCAAAGGCTTTGAGGGGCCTATGCCCCGGCAGGCGGATTTTTCCGGACTCGCGACTCATCGGTTGCCGGGTGTCATTTATTATAAATCAACGAATCCGTTTCGCCCGCGCCCTGCGTGTCTTTTTATTCGAGCAAACTCGTCCATGAGATAAAAGGTAAAATTCTGTTGGTTTCATGAAATTTTAATCTATTATCTACCACCAGAGCTGAAGGGATGTCAGGCAAGATTTAACAGCTCCCTCTAAGCTTGTTTAAGGGGGTTGTATGCTGCAAGGACCTATGCTCATTGTTATTCTGATTGTTGCCATTGCGTTTATTGTCTTGGCCACAACAAAGCTCAAACTGCATCCGTTTTTTGCTCTTATTGTCGCTGCTTACGGGATCGGCTTTGCCGTTCGAATGCCGCTGCTGGATATTGATAAAACAGTTGCTCAAGGCTTCGGGGGAATTCTCGCTTATATAGGGATTGTGATTATTCTTGGAACGGTCATCGGTACGATTCTGGAGAAATCCGGTGCGGCGATCACCATGGCGGAAAGCATCCTGAAAGTAGTGGGACCCAAGCGCCCGGCTTTAGCGATGAGTCTGATCGGCTACATTGTTTCTATCCCGGTTTTTTGCGATTCAGGTTACGTGATTCTCTCCTCTCTGAAAAAATCGCTTGGGAAAAAAGCCGGAGTCCCCGCTGTGACGATGTCAATCGCATTGGCCACCGGCCTGTATGCAACCCACACGCTGGTACCGCCCACCCCGGGACCCATTGCCGCTGCCGGTAATCTCGGTCTTTCCAATAAGCTGGGACTGGTCATCCTGTTCGGTGTCGTCATATCCATTGTCACGGTGGGGGCGGGATATCTCTGGGCTGTTTTTTGCGGCAAAAGGCTGCGATGTGCGGAAGATGACGAAGCAGAGCTTGAGATGGAGGCGATTTCTGTCGAGCGGCCTGCTCCCTTCTGGGCCTTTGCCCCGATTTTTATTCCTATTCTTCTTATTGCTTTCGGTTCCGTGGCGGCCTTTCCTTCCCATCCTTTTGGAGAGGCAAAAATTCAGGAAACCTTTTTCTTTTTCGGCCGACCGCTCAATGCACTTCTGGTGGGAATAATTTTTGCTTTAAAACTGCTGCCCAGTTTTTCCAAGGAAACACTTACGGGATGGTTTGAAGAAGGACTTAAAGGTGCTGCAATTATTATTATGATCACCGGTGCCGGCGGAGCCTTGGGTGCCATGCTCAAAGCCACTCCCATCGGTGAATATCTCGGCCAGGCCCTGAGCCATTGGAAGTTGGGGATTCTGCTGCCTTTTATTATCTCTGCCGCCCTTAAAACCGCCCAGGGGTCCTCTACTGTTGCTCTGGTGACCACATCGGCGTTGCTTGCCCCGCTTCTCGGAACGCTGGGGCTCGACAGCGAGATGGGCAGAGTTCTGACCGTAATGGCCATCGGTGCCGGAGCCATGACGGTCTCCCATGCTAACGACAGTTACTTCTGGGTTGTATCCCAGTTCAGCGGTATGGACGTGCCGACAGCCTATCGTTCATTTACGCTGGCAACCCTTATTCAGGGAATCGCCACCATTATCGTGGTTTTTCTGCTGTCTCTTGTCCTTGTTTGATTTAAAGGCGAAGGGACTGAAAGTCTTTTCGATTCCGCCGGGCAGGACGGCGGCCTTCTCGGTACGCGGCGAAAGACTTGCGGAAAATGATTTTGTCGGCCACGTTTGTGCCGAGTTACGGCGACGGTCGTCATAATCAACGACGCATCATCGTATTCCGAGACGTGTTCCTCCAGATAAAAACAAGCGAATCCAGGGCATACGGTAGATGAAATGCCGCATCCAGCTGCTGGGGAAGACGCTTTTTCGGACGATTCCGCTCCGGTCAGGACAATTCTCAGTTAATGTTTTTTCCGGGCCACTCATGCCGGAGCCGAACTCGATCTGCTGGTGGTTCGCGGGCACAAGCGGCATGGCTTCGGAATCAAACGCACAATGGCATCCAAAGTGACCCCGTCGATGCGGCATGCCCTTGAAGATTTCAAGCGGACCCGGCTTGACGTTCTGCCTGCCGGAGACCATCCCTTCCCGCAGAGCCAATCCGCGCGGTTTCTCTGTCGCGTCTTTTGCCGGATATTGAGCCCCTCTGATGGACGTCCCGAGCTTTTGTGACAGGGCTTCCGCTTCATTCCATACAGAGCCGGTAGAGCTCGATGAGTTCGGCGGGGGCGATGCGGTAAGGGGCACCTTTCCCTTCGAAGAAGCCGTGGTTGCGGATGAGGTGGGCGTCGAGCGGGGTAAACCGCAGAAGCACCTGTTCTTTGTCGTCGAAAACTTCAACGACGGCTTTATGGGAGTGCGCACCGCAGGCGAACGGGCAGGGGGTTTGACCGAGTGTTTCCGTCACACGGACACGGATGCGTCCGTCAAACAGGGGGACACGGCCTTCCCACCCGCTGTCCGCCGCCTCATGCAGGCTTTCAAGGAAGGCGCCGAGTTGTTCGACGGTGAGGCCGGCGGCTTCGACTTCGCCGGTGTCAGCGGCGATGATGTCGGCCAGCGGGCGATCATCGTGGCCGAGGAATCCTTCGACGGAAAGTGCCCCGGGTTCGAGACGGTCACGAATGGTTTTTGAAGCCGGATTTTCTTTCATGAGGAACCCCTTGTTAGAATTTGTCGTAGGCGATGTTTTCAATGGGCATGCCTTTGGAAGTGAGGGCTGCGACGGAGGCGTCGATCATACCGGGTGAACCGCAGAGATAGGCCTCCATGTTGGAAAGGTCGGGGCAGTGGCGGCTCATGACGTCGGTGACGAGACCGGTTTCACCTTCCCAGTTGTCTTCAGGCAGCGCTTCACTGAGGCAGGGGACGAATTTGAAGTTGGGCAGGGCTTTTTCGAAAGCGGCCATTTTGTCGAGGCAGATGAGGTCGCGGCGGGAGCGGGCGCCAAAGAAGTAGGTGACATTGCGGGTGATGCCTTCGTTTTTGATGTGCGCGAGCATACAGAGAAAGGGTGCCATGCCGGAGCCTCCGGCGATGAAGATCATGTCTTTATCGGTGTCGGTGAGGTGGAAGTCGCCGTAGGGGCCGTTGAAGCGGATGGGATTCCCGGCCTCCATGTGTTCGAAGACGTAGGTGGTGCAGATGCCGCCGGGGACGAGCCGGATGCAGAAGTCGAGGTGGGTTTTGTCGCGCGGATCGGAAGCGATGGAGTAGGCGCGGTAGACGGGTTCGGGTGTTTTCTTGTAAGCGGGAGTTTCGATCTGGATATATTGGCCGGGGATGAAGTCGATCTCTTCGCCTTCAGGCAGGGCGATACGCAGGAGCTTGATGTCATGGTTGAGGTCGGTTAGCGATTCAACGGTGCCTTTATATTCTTTGATGCTGAAGAGCTCTTCGGGGACTTCGATTTCCATGTCGTTGTGGACTTTGAGCTGGCAGCTGAGGCGGACATTGCTTTCCCGCTCTTCTTTGGAGAGGTGGGGCTCTTCGGTGGGCAGCACGGGCGGCGCGCCGGCGTGGACTTTGACTTTGCAGAGTCCGCAGCTGCCTTGTCCTCCGCAGGCGGAGGGGATGAAGAGTCCGGCACTGTTGAGCGAGCTGAGCAGCGTGCTGCCGCCCTCCACTTCGGCTTCTTTGGAGCCTTTATTTATGGTGAGTTTGCAGATCCCGTAATTGTTGAGGTATCCGTCGGCAATCACCAGCAGAAGAGCGAGAATCCCGCAAATCGCACACAAACTTCCAACAGCAATCCAAAACGTCATGAGAGATCCTTATTTTATCATTCCGCTGAAAGCGACGAAGGCGAGGGCAATAATGCCGGTGACAATGAGGGTGATTCCCGATCCGCGCAAGCCGGGCGGGATTTTATCTTCTTTGATCTGCTCGCGGATGCCCGCCATGAGCACGATGGCCAGCAGCCAGCCGATGCCGCTGCCGAAACCGAAGACGAGCGATTCCCAGAAGCCGAAGTTCTGCTTGTTGAGCATGAACAGCGAGACCCCGAGAATGGCGCAGTTGACGGTGATCAGCGGCAGGAAGATGCCGAGCGAAAAATAAAGCGCGGGGGAATAGCGCTCGATGACCATTTCCACCAGCTGAACGAAAGCGGCAATGACAACGATGAAGACGATGTATTCAAGGAACTGAATCCCCAGCGGCACCATAACGTAAGTGTGCAGCAGCCAGTTGATGGCCGCGGTGAAGGTGGTGACGAAGACGACGGCAAAGCCCAGCCCGACGCTGGTTTTCATCTGACGGGAGATCGCCAGAAAGGAGCACATGCCGAGAAAGCGGGTCAGCAGAATATTTTCCGTGAAGGCTGCCGCCAGAAAGATGATAAGCAGGTTGGTGAAAAAGCCCGGCCCGCTCTGCGCGATGGGTTCTGTCATGGCGAGAATCATTTTGCCGCTCCCTTGCTCTCATTTTTCAATACGTAGGTGTTCCCGAACCAGGCGACCAGCGCCAGCATGAAGAAAGCTCCCGGAGGCATGACCATGATCGTCCACTGATACCACCAGATATCCCGCGCCGGCAGGGCGATGCCCATCAGCGTACCGAAGCCGAGCGCTTCCCGGACGATGGCGATTGCGACAAGCACCAGGCTGTAGCCGATGCCCGCGCCGATCCCGTCGAGGAACGACGGCCAGGCCGGGTTTTTGGAAGCAAAAGCTTCGGCGCGGCCCATGATGATGCAGTTGGTGATGATGAGCCCGATGTACGGGCCGATGGTTTTATGAATTTCCGGCCAGTGCGCGCGGATGAAGATGTCGACGATGATGACATAGGCGGCGATGATCAGCACCTGCACCATCATGCGCACCTGTTTGGGAATGTAGGCCCGCAGCAGAGAGATGGTGAGGTTGGAAAGCGCCGTGGCGAAGATGAGCCCGCCGCACATCAGCAGTGTGTTTTTGAGCAGGTTGGTGACCGCCAGCGTGGAGCAGATGCCGAGCACCTGCCGGAAAACGGGATTGTTTCTCCAGAGATTCCCGATCAGCGCCCTGCCGCCCAGAGTGTCTTTAAATGCCATGAGGTTCTCCTGTCCAAAATAAATTTTGTCCCGTCGAAAATTCTGAATATCGAACAAGGAATTCTACTGAATGAAGAAGGGAGGAATCCTTTTTCAATCGGTATTCGCTACTCTGTGTTCTGCGGTTCATTGCGCTCCTGCTTTCCGGTTTTCAACGGCCCGGTTGAATTCGGCGACGGCCGCGTTCAGCATCCGGCTCATCGCCAGTGACGTCTGCGTGGCCCCGGTGATGGCGTCGAAAGTCCGTCCGTACTGCGGGGTACCTTCATCGGGAGAGGTGCCCGGCGAGCCCATATACAAATAGTTTCCTCCGCTCTTCGGGGCAGTGATGTTCAGGCCTTCGGCAAACGGCTTTACGAAGAAGGGTTCTTCGATGCGTCCGCCCAGTCCCGGGGTTTCGGACTGCGAGATCACCTTGAGACCGACTGTTTTTTTCAGCTCGGAGTCGACCGCGATGTAGCCGTCAATCCGGTCCCAGAAGCCGATGCCGGAGAAGGGGAAGCCGTAGGCGATCAGATTGTCATGTTTGGCCGTGTCGTAGGCTTTCAGCAGCGGAATTTTTTTCCCGGTCTGTGGGTCGGTAAGGGTTTCACTGCGGTCGATCTGATTTTGAACAATCGTGTTGATCTCTTCTTTGGAGAGTGTTTTCACATCGCCGAGGCCGAAAAGCTCGACGAGTGCTTTCTGTTCAATAAAGCGGTTATTCTCTTCCACCGTTTTGACGGAGCTTAGATGAAGACCGGTAACCCCCGCGCCGTAGAGTGCCGCAATCACCACCATAAAAAGAACTGTCTTAAGCCGTTTCATCAGGCTTTGGCTCCTTTCGCGGTCTGTTTCTTTTTTCGGGCTTTGAAGTACATTTCCAGTGTCGGGGCCATGGTGTTGCCCAGCAGAATGGCAAAGGCCACCGCGCCCGCGAAGACGGCTTTCCAGCGCAGGAAGACAATCATGATTCCAATAAAGGCACCGTAAATATACTGTGCATTCTTGTTTTTCGGAGCGGTGATCGGGTCGGTGACCATAAAGAAGACGGCGTAGAGCATGGCACCGGAACAGAGCGTCCATAAAACCGGCGGAACGGCCTCGGCCCCGAGCAGATAGCGAAAGACAGCGGAGGAAATAATCGCTCCGCCGAGCGCGCTGGCCGTCAGGCGCCACTGCGCCGTCTTGGTCCAGAGCAGATAGATGCCGCCGAGCAGAACCAATATGGCGGAGACTTCGCCGACGGAGCCTGCCGTCAGCACACGCCGTACGCCGTCGGTTCCGGTGAAGACCTCGCCGATATTGCCGGTGAACAGATCCCAGAGATTGGCGCTGTAGCCGAAGTCACGGCGCGACCACATCGGCGTCGCGGCAGACACGGCATTCAATCCGTCGAACTGCAGGCGCGCTCCCCAATGGGCGAAGCCGGCCGGGATCCCTTTCCAGACGGCGGTAAAATGGCTGGTCATATCCGTCGGAAAGCAGACATACAGAAAGCCGCGCCCGACGATGGCCGGGTTGAACACATTGCGCGGAAACCCGCCGAAGACCTCTTTCCCAAACAGAATCGCCACGAACATTCCAACGCCCGCCTGCCAGAAGGGAATTGTCGAAGGCAGGGAAAGACCCAGCAGCAGCGAGGTGACAAAAACCGCTTCGCTGACGGTGTCCCCGCGTTTTTTCGCCATGAAATATTCGGTCGCGCAGCCAACCGCCGCCACCCAGAGCACCACGGCCAACGTCCGCCAGCCGAAGAAATAGATTGCCCCGAGCAGCGCCGGCATCAGCGCGATCTCCACTTTGCGCATCATCGGCTGCTTTTTCAGCCAGGGTTTCTTTTGGGGCGGGGCTGCAGTGGCCATACGTTTGATTCTCCAGTTTTGCGCTATATAAAAAGGGTTATGAATGACAGGAGCATCCCGGCCGATGCGACCAGACTGCGGTTAATCCCTTTCCAAGGAAAGATCCGTCATAGTCCATGGAACACTCGCTGAAGTCTGCGGTGATCTCCGGATTCACAAAAAAAGTCAGACTGTCGGAATGAATGGTCTCCTGTCCGGCCTGTGCCTGATTGGCAGGAGACAGAATCGGGGTGCTTCCTCGACAGGTGCCGACAAACCCGGTCACAGAAAAGCCCTTGGCACCTTCCGGCAGAAGTTCCGTTAATCTTTTTTCAGCTGCCTCAGAGAGATTCATTTTTAACTCTTAATACCTGATTTAATCAGTCATTAAATTATATTTCACAGATTCTAATTTGCAATCTGAAAAAGGGGTTTAAAACAGGGCCTGTTTAACAGATTCCTGTTTATTTTCCAAGGCTTGAAAAATCCAGTCTGCATTTTCTCCGGAGTTTTGAAAATATTCAGCGGCAAACGACTTTGTGATCAAAGAGCTCTCTGGATCGGAACAGAATGCAATCTGTTAGTCGCTGTTCCTTCGGTATAAAAAAGAAAATAAAATACTGAAAAAACAGGAAAAAAGGTTGATGCAGGGGGACAAATCAGATAGACATTACCCTCTTTTTCCGCGAGCAATGGTTCGCATTATTGGACTGGAGATAATAGATACTATGGCAACAAAAATACGTTTACGTCGAATGGGTGCGCGCAACAAACCGTTTTATCGCCTCGTTGTGGCCGATTCCCGTTTTGCAACTACTGGCCGTTTTCTCGAAGCACTGGGCTGGTACGATCCCAAACAGAAGGCTGATAATTTCAGTGTGAATCTTGAGCGTGTCAACTACTGGCTCGGAACCGGGGCTCAGCTTTCCACTACAGCGAAGAGCCTGGTCAAGAAGGCGCAGGTCGATGGATCTGTTCCTGCCGGCGAAGCTCCGGCGGCAGCAATTGAAACGCCGGTTGAAGCGGTGGCGGCTCCGGCGGAAGAGATTGCGGCTCCGGCGGAAGAGATTGCGGCTCCGGCGGAAGAGATTGCGGCTCCGGCTGCAGAGAAAAATGCTGAAGACGTCTCCGAAAAACCTGCTGAAGAAGTCTCCGAAAAAAAGGAGGCTTAATCATGAAAAAGCTTGTAAAGCAGATGGTCACCGCGTTGGTCGACCATCCCCGGGAGGTCAGGATCACGGAAATAAAAGGCGATAAAAGCATTGTCTATGAATTGCGCTGTCACGGAGAAGATGTCGGTAAAGTGATCGGCCGCAGCGGTAAAACGGTCGGTGCCATGCGCACGCTTCTCGGAGCGATCGCCGCACGTGACGGACGCCGCGCCATGCTCGAAGTAGTGGAATAAAAAATCCACTTGAGGTGCAAAAGCGGCCGACAGGCCGCTTTTTTTGTTATGCAGATAGATATCATAACCATTTTCCCTGAAATGCTCGACGGATTCCTCGGTCAGAGCATGATGAAACGCGCCGCGCAGGCGGGACACGTTACCTTTAACTGCCTGAACCTGCGCGATTTTACCGACGATAAACATCGCACCACCGACGAACGTCCTTTCGGCGGCGGCCCGGGCATGATTATGAAGCCGGAGCCGATTTTCCGCGCGGTCGAATCTGTGCGGACGAAAAAATCGCACGTTATCCTCATGTGTCCGCAGGGAAAGCCTTTCAGGCAGCGACGCGCGCAGGAGCTTTCGAATAAAAAGCATTTAATTTTTGTCTGCGGACACTATGAAGGAGTGGATGAACGCATTCGCGACGCTTTGATTGACGAGGAAATTTCCATTGGCGATTATGTGCTCACCAACGGTGTTCTGCCTGCGGCGGTCGTCATCGATGCCGTTGTCCGGCTGATCCCCGGGGTACTTGGAGGCGAAGGGGCCGCAGAACAGGAATCGTTCAGCGAACCGCTTCTGGAATATCCGCAATATACCCGGCCGCCGGAATTCCGCGGTATGGAGGTGCCTGAAGAGCTTCTCTGCGGGAACCATGCCGCCATTGCAGAATGGCGCCGGCGACAGTCCGAAAAACGGACGGCACTGCGCCGTCCGGACCTCCTTTCCGGAGAAGGCGCAGAAAATAAAGATGGCGCTTGACCGCAAGAGGCAGTCAGGTATTATTCGACGCTCGCTTTTAGAATTTTGAAGAAAGAGAACAGTTATGAATCCGGTAGTTGCAAAAATCAGCAAAGAGCAGTGCACCAAGGAAATTCCCGCCTTTAAAATCGGGGACACGGTCAACGTCCATGTCAAAATTAAAGAAGGTGCCAAAGAGCGCATACAGCAATACCGTGGTGTTGTCATCGCCCGCAACGGTTCCGGTGTGACTGAAACCATTACAGTGCGCCGCGTTGCTTTCGGTGAAGGCATTGAGCGTGTATTTCCGCTTCAGAGCCCGAATGTGGCACAGATCGAAGTGGTCCGCCTTGGAAAAGTCCGCCGGGCAAAACTTTACTATCTGCGTGATCTCGCTGGTAAGAAAGCACGTATCAAAGAGCGCCGCGTGTAAGTTCATGGACATGCTCCATTATGAAAAAGAGGCTTGGACTGCAGGCCTCTTTTTTATTGCCGGTATCGACGAAGCCGGGCGCGGCCCGCTCGCGGGGCCGCTCGTTGCCGCAGCGGTCGCCTTCGACCGCGAACCCCTCGAAAACAGTGGAATCGGACTCTTCGCCGGGCTCACCGATTCCAAAGTTCTTACCGAAAAAAAACGGGAAATATTTTACAAGCAGCTCAAGAGCTGTCCGTTTGTCCGGATCGGCTGTGCGATCATCGAGCCGGCGGTGATCGACGAAATCAATATTCTGCAGGCCACCTGGCGGGGCATGGCCGAAGCCGTCGCGCAAATCGCGCCGCTTCCCGATCTGGCGCTGGTCGACGGCAACCCCGTGCGCGGCCTTCCCTGCAAATCGCGGAACATCATCAAAGGCGATGCAAAGAGTCTTTCCATCGCCGCCGCCAGCGTTATTGCCAAAGTCACCCGTGACCGCCTGATGGCCGAACTGGATAGCGAATTTCCCGCCTACGGTTTCGCCCAGCACAAAGGCTACGGCACCAAGGCCCACCTCGCCGCCCTCCGCCGCCACGGCCCGTGCTTTCATCATCGCAAGACCTTCCGGCCCGTCGCCGAGCTCAATCAGGGTGAATTGAATCTATGAAGAAATTGTTTCAGTGGTTTAAAAAAGAAGCCCCTCATCTGCGCACGGGTCGGCTGGGCGAACTGCAGGCGGAACAGTTTCTGAAGAAGACCGGCTTGAAAATTATCGCCCGCAATGTACGGGTGGGTCACGACGAGCTCGATTTGATTGCGCGGCAGGGTGATACGCTGATTTTTGTCGAAGTGAAAACCCGCGCGCGCGAGGAGTTCGGACGGGCCGTTTTGGCGGTCAATGCCGCTAAACGCCGCAAACTGTCGCGCGCGGCAATCCGCTTTCTGAAGCGGCGAAAGCTGCGCCCACCGTATATCCGGTTCGACATTATAGAGGTCATTGGCGATCAGCCGGAGATCCGGCACATTCCGAATGCGTTTACGCTGGAAGGCGGTTACCGCATCTGGTGGTGAGTTTCAACCATTGGAAAATCAGGGTCTGTACAAAAGAACCGTTCCGGCATCCGGGCCGGTCAGCTTGTCATTCAGCAGCAGCAGCCGGTCGTATTCTTCAGGCGGGATCAGTGCGGGATTAAGGTGTGCCTGCTGGATGACAGAAAGGCAACCGTTCGTGACGGTACTGTCGACCTCGACAAATCCCGCCTGAGCCGGAAGATCAATTCTGAACGATTCCGGCACGACCGCAGTCTTCCATCCGGTGGGCAGAGTGATTTCGTACTGAAAAACCCGGTCAACATGATTTCCGATATAGAAAGGATTGTCACGTTCGCTGGTTTCCAGTCCGAGCAGATTATCCAGTCCTTCGGGCAGAGTGAAATAGAGGTGGTCTTTGTCCCGCACAGAAAATGCGGGGACATTCGCTGAAAACTCCAGTGTACCCGGACTGGAGAAAGAGGTTTTAAGATCGCCGTCAGGCGCGGCAGCCTGCGAAATCCGACTGAGCAGGTTCTGGTATGCACGCCGCCGTTCTTCCGGTGTAAACTGCGCGAACTGTCGATGGAAGTCTTCAAACTCCGTGCCGGTGAACGCGACATGTTTTGTAAGAGTTGCGTCGCCGTTTTCAAAAAGACCGATTGTATATTTTGTTTCGATGCTGTTGGGCAGATCGGTTTGCGGGAATTCAAGATTTCCGCTTTTCAGGTCAATTGAGGGGCGTCCGGCATGAGCCAGCGTGCCGGGACGGGCATACTGTCCGCTGTCGCCAAGGTAGAGTGTCTGATCGCTGTCATCGTCAACAGCGACGAGAACTGTGTCGAAAAACAGCCGCTGAAATGCCGCGATGGCAGGCGAATCCGCCGCCTCGACACACGGCAGCCCGGAAGTGAGAACAAACCGGGGGTTCAATCCGGCCGCATCAAGCAATGCATACAGCAGGACCGCCCGGTCCGCTGTATTTCCATATCCTTCGGCAAGGGTTCGGTCGGCCGGAGTCACAGCGGAGAGCGGCAGGCCGGAGAAGCCGGGGCCGGCTTCGCGGACAGTTCGATCGGTAAAATCACGCAGTGCGGTGATTTTTTCGAGCCGGGTTTCGAGTCCGTCGGTCAATTCGCGGGCTTTTTCCGATATCGTTCTGTTCTTATCGGCGGCTTTGAGCAGAGCGTTCCGAACGTCGGCAGCGTACGTTTTAAGGTCTCCGTTTGAAACGAACAGCGCCGGAGCGATCAGCCACTCGGGCGGAAGGTGCTCTTCTTTTTTAATCATCGGGCGTTTTTCCGCTGTCCACTCATAGACAGTATGAGCAGCTTCCTGGAAAGTGCGCCGGTGTATAAGGGATGGATCTGTGCTGATGAATTCAAACTGCATCGAAGGAGGTGCTTTGACCTGCACGGTTTTTTCGACCAGCGGATCGAACCCGGCGAAGAACTCAACGGTGGAAAAAAAGGGGATTCTGCTGAAGACGCTGGTAACGCGGGTTTCAATGACGCTGCCGATTTCCACGCCGGGAAGATTTGCAACGAGAATTTTTCCGGATGGATAGCGCGGAGCTTCTCCGGCCCAGCCGGCGTCCATAAGATGGACCTCTTTTTCCGGATCAATGCTGAGGACAGAACCGTTCGGGGAAGTCACTGTGGCGGAGTCCAGAACGGTCTGCTGAACGGCGGGGTTGTAGGCCAGTTTGAAATCGGCGGCCTCCTGCTTGCCGGCATAGGTCAGGACTTTCCGGCGCAGGGTGCGCTCCTCTTTCCAGTGCGTTGCATCATCAACGGTATACACAACCTTTTCATCCAATACGGCAAGGTCGGCGCCCGGCGGGAATTCACTGCGGGAAAGGATGACCCGTTTGCGGGCATTCCGTTCCGAAATTTTCAGATTTTGTTTGAGTGTCAGATACTGTTCAGGACTGAACTCGACGGTGCGCAGCAGAACCGTCGCATGACCGGTGAGGACATTGTGGGCGGCAGTGACGTCGCGGTGAATGTAAAGTTCCGGATTATCAATTGTTTTATAGGCGGGGATCCCCGTTGGTTGCAATCCGCTCCCGTTCAGATCGAGATGAGTTGTTTCGCGGATTCCGCAGGTGACCTGGGTCTGCAGCGGATAACGCCGCTGATCGAGCCCGATTCCATTGCCGATCAGCCGCCCGAAAAGTCCGAACTGATTCAAAAGGGTCGGTATTTGCAGTACCGCTTTGTCTGATCCATCGGCAACAGCGTTCTCAACTTCGAAACGCAGGGCAACAGAAAGCGGAACCGTGGTGTCGCGGACCTCTGCCGGAGTGATGTCAAGCCGGAGCAGACGCGCACTGCCGAAAGCCTGTTTAAGGCGTTCTTCGAAATAGGGTTCGCGTTCTTCCGGTTTGAGTCCGGCCAGTCTTCCGCGATAGGCCGTGTCATTGATTCCGCCGAATTTCATCACGGCCGTACCGCTGATCCGCTCTTTGCTGTCGAGTGCGGCATCGATCCGAATATCGAGCATGTTCTGCTCAGGCGGAACAACGGGGGAGGTTTGCAGTGTTTCTCCGTCCGGGGTGGCGATCAGGTAGCTGCGGTTGGATAGGTAAGCGGGCAGCAGATCGCGGGTATTTTCATTGGTGGAATCCATCAGCAGCCAGCTGCCGTCTTTGTTGCGCACAGCGGTAATGGCATGGTTAAACCATGGCTGGGGCACCTCGGGATCTTTTTTCGGGCCGACATAGATCAGCACAGGGTAGGCATCGAATCCGGCGATACGCAGCAAGGAAACCAGCAGGGCGGCTTTATCGCGACAGACTCCGTAGCGGTTATCAAATGTCAGGCTGACGTCATGCGGTTCGTAGCCGGGAGCTTCATTTTCAAGGGTGATGCCCATGTAGCGGACATCCTGAGAAACGAAACGGAAGATGGCTTCGATTTTTTCCTGCCGGTCCGCGATGCCCGCTGTCAGCTCCTCCACTTTAGCGACCATATTGCTGTTGCTGTTTTCAAGATGGGGTTTTGAGAGCTCCCAGTACCATTTAGACAGGCTCTTCCAATCGGGAATCGTGCTGGCAAGCACACGCTGTGAAACCGTGTACGCCGCGGGCATTCCGGGTTCCTCGAACATCCGGGGTACGTTCCGGGCTTCCCACCGATAGTGAATGCGTCCATCTGTTTCTTCCTTGTGAAAGGTGACTGTGCCCGGAATTTCATCCTTCAGTGCAATGGACCTCAACGGACGGTCGGCAGGGGCATCGATTTCATACACGGAATGACGGATTGGAAACGTATCCTCAAACGTGTAAAGATCGCTCCAGGCACCGGGGACAACTGTTTTTGTGACCTCTCCGGAAACGGTATAGTGCAGAACATCACCGATTTCGAGATGGGGTATTGTCAATTTGATTGTTTTCTGGTGCGGATCGTAGATATTGGCATTCATTTGGCCCTGATCAATCGCTTCGCGGCTTTGTGCGGCGATATCAACAGGGATAACGCGCCCGTCCGGTTTAACGACCTCGGCCTGCACAAAACGTGAACTGCCGTAGGAGGTGCTGTAACCGATACTTATCGTTGATTTATCCTGCCGACCTTTTTCAGTGAAGATTTTGAATGCGGAATCGCTGACATAGCTGTAGGTTCCGTCGGATTCATATCGGACCCGCATGATGTCATCAACGAGCAGAATATCGGCATCCGCATATTCCGCACCGGATTGTGCGGCCGCGGCACTCAGCGTTGCCGGGGCAATCCAATTGCGGGTCAGACCGGACTGCGCCCCGGCAAAGACGGCACTCAAAATAAGCAGAACAGACAGAATCAGTTTTTTCATAGATCTCCAGTGTTTTAGCAACAGACAGGCTAACAGCCGACTGTGTTCAAAACAATCTCTGTCGGACTGTTATCTGACTCCGGATTTTGAAGCGGATCGTCTATTTTACCGACGCGGGAAAGCAGGGACCCGAAGAGAAAATGGTTCTTTTCATTAAAAAGTTGTTTTTAGCGGAAAGATGAATAAATCTAACGGGTATTCAGAACCCTATGGAGTAACTGATGAAAACATTACGGATTGCAGCAGGGCGGATTGTCGTCGGGTATCGCCGTATCAGAAAATCGTGGCTTTTAACCTTTTATCAATGGTCTTGAACCTGTTTTTCCAGAAGTATAATAGGCGAATCTTTGCGTGTGAGGAAAATCTTTTTATTCCACCGGCTCACGATACGGAGATAAAACGCGTTGCCCTGATTTTACAAAAGGCCTGTTATACTGCATTATTACCGCATTTCACCTTGCGCGACCCTTGTGTTTACAGTAAGAATCCTCCCAACAAATGGAGCCCGCAGGGTCAAAACAGGAACCAAAAGTCAACAGGAGAATCCGCAATGGCAAAAGCAGCTACCAAATCTCAGATTATCGCAAAAATGGCCGAGGATGCCGATATCAGCAAAGTACAGGCAAAGGCCGCCCTTGAATCACTTATTGCACAGGCTTATAAAGGCGCCAACGACGGGTTTACCATTCCGGGCCTGGGAAAACTGGTAAAGGTGAGACGCAAAGCCCGTATGGGCCGGAACCCGGCTACCGGCGAACAAATTGAAATTGCTGAAAAAACGGTCCTTAAATTCCGTATTGCTAAAGCGGCCAAAGATGCCATTCTCGGCTAACGCTTTCGTATCAGGCCGTCCCTTCCGGGCGGCCGTTTTTTTCACCCTTGAGTAATTTCGTTTATCCGGATATACAGATATATATATGACGGTTATTGAAAAAATAAAAACTTCACAGCACCCTCTCATTTCCGTGGAATTTTTTCCTCCGAAAACCGATGCGGCGCAAGCCGCGTTTGAAAAAGGGGCTGCGGAACTTGCGAAGATTCATCCGGATTTTGTATCTGTTACCTGCGGAGCAGGTGGCAGTGCCGCCGGGCCGACACTTACGGTATCCCGGCAGCTTCACTCCGGCGGCTATGACATCGTGATGCCGCATTGCACCTGTGTCGGAATGTCGCGTGCAGATCTTGCAAAGTCCAGTGATGAACTCGTCACCCATGGGTTCAAAAGTATCATGGCCCTGCGCGGGGATCCTCCCCGAGGGGGGGAGGC
Source organism: Verrucomicrobiota bacterium (assembly GCA_030153935.1). Lineage (GTDB taxonomy): Bacteria > Verrucomicrobiota > Kiritimatiellia > Kiritimatiellales > Tichowtungiaceae > Tichowtungia. The sequence goes on from JASKKX010000017.1 coordinate 23,247, forward strand.
ATTTAAACCGGATCCTGACGGATTCCGTTACGCTGCCGAACTGGTTGCCTTCCTGCGCGACCGCCATCCGCAGCTCTGTCTCGGAGTTGCCGGTTATCCCGAGAAGCATCCGGAAGCGCCTACCTTTGAAGAAGACATTCGCCACCTGAAGGAAAAAGTGGATGCCGGGGCCGATTTCATAACAACTCAGCTTTTTCTGGATAACAGCGCCTACTTTCAATTTGTCAACAGGTGCCGCGCCGCGGGAATATCCATTCCGATTGTACCGGGACTGCTGCCGGTTATTTCACTGGAACAGATCCGGCGGATGCAGACCTTTTGTGATTTCCATGTCCCGGCCAAACTGCTGAACAGTCTCGAGGCAGCGCAGAACGATCCAGTGGCAATGGAACGGATCGGACTCCACTGGGCGATTGAACAAATCTCCGAGCTGGTCGAAAGGGGCGTGCCGGGAATTCATCTGTATTTGCTCAATCGCGCCAAAACCGCTTTTTACCCCGAGCTTTTCGCCTGCCTCTCCCGTATTCGCGGGCAGTAAAATTTTGTTTTCATCGGGTGAAAAAAAGAGGATAAACACCGGTTATGAAAGCAACTGCATTTTTACTGATTTTTACAGCGCTGTTCCTTGCCGGCTGTGCTTCACCGACCTATGAAGACGGCACCGAGCGCGAGTATTCAGACATGCCGTGGAATACGCCCGCCTCCTGGGAGGGCAGTGCAGGTCTTCCCGGTATGAATGATTACCGGTAACCGCTTCTCCTCTGCTTAAAAACTCGTATTAACCGGTTCATATTCCGGATCGTGCGGGTTTTGTTTTCCGGCAGGAATCCGCGGTTGCCACGAAAAGATCACCCTTAATCTGGAACAGGATAGTCTATGTCTTTTGAAAGCGGATCACTCAGTTTTCGCATGTTTTACGTACCCGGTGAACTGCCGGAAACGATTCACGAACAGTTTGCCGATGCCGTCCTTGGCTCGGTTGACCACCTGCTCGACGAAGAGCTCCACGGCTGGGTCGGGGCACGTCATTTACTCGATCGGGAAATTCACGAAGGCTCCGCCTGGCCATCCGGCTTCCTGCGTCTGACACTCTGTCAGGCACAACGTAAAATTCCCGCCTCGCTTCTGCGTGCCGAATGCCGCATGGAGGAACTTGTCTGGATGCAGGCTGAACATCGCGATTACGTCAACCGGGAAACGAAAAGTGAAATCAAACAACAGGTCATTGAGCGTCTTCTGCCGCAGATGCCGCCACAGCTCAAAGGCATCGACTTCTGCTATGATCCCAGAGAGAAAATACTTTACGCCTCTGCACTCACCGAAAAACAGCTCGATGCCTTTCTGATCAACTTCGGTAAAACCACCGAAGTTAAACTGGTTCCTGTCGACCCGGTTTCCGCCGCATGGAGCGAAGCCCGTTGTCGTGCCGACCAATGGCCGCGCTGGGGCTTTGCTGCCGAGCAGTGGGCCGACTGCGCTCCCGGCCGCGAATTTCTCATGTGGCTCTGGTTCATGTCCGAAGCCAAAGGCGGCGAAGTCCGTCTGCCGGACGGCAGCTCTTTTGCGGTACTCGTCGAAGGTCCGCTGCTGTTCGATCAGAACGAGCAGGGTGAGACCCTCGTTCGCAAAGGGGAACCGATGCTCAGCGCCGAAACGCGTGCCGCGCTGCTCAGCGGCAAAAAACTGCGCCGCGCCAAACTGACGCTGGCGCGCGGCGAAGAGTGCTGGACCTGCACGCTCGATGCCGATGAATTTGTCTTTCGCAGTCTTAAGCTTCCAAAAACTGAAGCCATCGATGCTGAGGGACGCTTTCAGGAGCGGATGGAACAGCTCGACACCTTCCGCCAGGCGTTCCTCGGACTTTACAGCACCTTCGTCAACCTGCGCGATGATGCTGCAGCCTGCAACGCTCTCGACGCCGAAATGAAGGTGTGGATGTCCTCCCGTCCCGCCCGCAAACTGGTTGAGAACCTCCCCGCCGTTTCCGCGTAGTTTCCTCGACGTTCCCGGAACCGGTGAAACCGGATTATATATTCCCAGAGTGCCGGAATGGATTGACGCCGGAAGACGGGGCAATTATGAACTCTTCGACAGACAGCCTTGCCGTCCGGCAGGAAGGGAGATCGTGAACTCAAGGAAAATGTTTTTCGGCAGATATGACGTGGCTGCATTCAGCAGTTTTTTCACTTATGCCGCCGGTTCAATGACCATCCCGATTGCATTGGTGGTCTTATCGCGCGACCTTGGATTTTCTCTTGAACAGGGCGGAATGACCGCTGGCGGGGCGCTGCACTTGGGACGCACGGTTCCCATGATGATTTCCATGCTGCTGTGCGGGTTTGTGGCGGGACGCTGGGGAAAACGCAGCACCTTCGGATGGGCGGTTCTGCTTATGGGCGCCGGACTGGGTCTATGCGCGATGGCTCCGAGATACGGGGTGTTGTTTTTTGCACTGATGATCGCCGGTTTCGGAGAAGGTGTGATTGAGGGCCTGGCCACACCGTTTGTCCAGGATCTCCATCCGCAGGAGCCTGGACGGTACATCAATTTCACACACGGATTCTGGTCGGTCGGTGTCCTGGTTACTGTGCTTGCCGCCGGGGCTCTGCTTTCCTTCGGAGTGTCTTGGCGGATGATCACCGGAGTGATTGCGCTGCTGACTCTGATTCCCGGACTGCTGCTGCTCTGGCCTTCACAAACAGGACAGCGTTATCCGGATCATCCTGAACCGCTGCACTGGAGAGAGGTCCGGGATCATCTGGTTAAAATCATCCGAACCCCGCAGTTCTGGCTGTTTTTTGCGGCAATGTTTGTCGCCGGCGGCGGTGAATTCTGCCTCACTTTCTGGTGTGCCAGTTACATTCAGCTCAAATTCGCCTCTTCCGCTTGGGCAGGCGGAGCCGGAACGGCCTGTTTTGCCGCGGGCATGGTGGTGGGGCGCACAGGTTGGGGATACATCATCAAACAGCATCAGCTCAAACAGCTGATCGTCTGCTCCGCCCTGGTCGGGGCCCTGATCACCCTGTTGTTTCCGGTTCTGACGGATTTGGCGACTTTTTTTGTCCTGCTGTTTCTTTCGGGAATCGCCACTGCGCCGTTCTGGCCAAGCATTCAAAGCTATTGTGCTGACAGAATGCCGCAGGCCGACACAACCATGCTGATGATTCTTTTGTCCTGCGCCGGAATCCCCGGATGCGGTTTCTTCACCTTTCTGATGGGGTGTATCGGCAATCACAAAGCGGGGCTCGGCCCGGCATTTTATCTCGTCCCGGCCTGTTACGGCACGTTGGCTGTGCTGATTGGAATGGAGTGGTACAAAAACAGACCTGCAGGGGGAAATCCGCGATTCGGGGAATAAATCATTGCCGGCAGAGAGCGGTTCCGGGTTTTTCGATCCGATCTGAGGACGGAGATCCGAATCAGTCCGCCTGCTGAACACGGATGCGGTAAAAGCCGGAAGTTTCGGTGCGGTGAACTGTATCGGTCCAGCTGTTCTGCGGGGCGGCAATACCGCTTTCCACGGTTTGGAAATCTTCCGATGTCGAGGGGGTCCATTCGATGGTGTAAACGCGTCCTTCGACGGCATCCCAGTGCAGGACATATTGTCCGGAGTCGTCCAGGGTGGGGGGCCCAAGTGCGAAGAGAGAGTCTGCATCGCGCGGCCCGGTTCCCGCAATGATTTCGTCCTCATTGCTGAAGCCGTCGTTGTCGGCGTCGAGCACCGGATCCGCTACGATGCAGGTTCCGATGGTGACATCGCGGCTTCCACGCGCCAGCAGGTTGGTTCCGGATCCGTCAATCCAGAGCATAACCTCCGGTTCCGTTACGTTGGTGCTGATGTTTTCAAAACTGAGCTGCAGCCAGTTTCCGCCGCTGGCGAGCCGGTACATATTGCCGTAATGCAGGCCGGTAAAGGTATTCGTAACCGTACTTTCCAGATGGACATCCAGTTCTTCGGCGGAAACGCAGCGGCCTTCATCGGGCAGTTCGAGATAATCCTTCCCGTCCTCGCTCCACACGAGGATTTCAGGATTCCGCCGGGTGGAGGTGGAGGTGTCGATCGAGGTCTGTTTCCACCAGCTGCCGTTTTGAAGAGAAAAGATATTATCTTTACTGAATCCATAGAAATATCCACTGATTGCCGTACGGGTAACGTTGGTGAGCTGCTGAACCGTGACATCGCCGCTCAGATCTCCCACGCTCATCCGCCAGCGACCGGTCTGCAGCCGGTTTGTGATTGTGACTTCCGGCCTGTACAGCGTCTCTGTTGAGCTGTCAAGGGAGGTCTGTTGCCAGAACTGGCCGTTTTTGAGGGCAAAAACCCGCTTGTTTTTCCACCCGCGGAAATAGCCGTCGATTTCACTGGTAATCGGCAGATTGTCTGGAGGGGCTGAAGCCTTCACTTCGCAGGTGCCGATAACGGCATCATTACGGTCAAAAAACCGCATCATCTGCTTGCCGCCTTCGGTCCAGCGCCAGGCCGTAACCGGATCGGCAGAGGAAGAGATGTTTTCAAAGCTGATCTGTTCCCAGACCGTGCCGTCCGTCAGCTGATAGATGTTTTCATGATACAGACCGGTAAAGGGATTGGTGACGGTGCTCTCGATCACATTGATCTGTTTAACGGTTGTATATTCCAGATTCTCTACGGTCATACGATATTTGCCGGTTTTAAGATAATTAACAACTGCGGCATCCGGATTGCGCAGAGGCGAATCAAGGGCTTCCCCGCTCCCGCCGGTGTTCTGCCAGAACTGGCCGTTCCTGAGTTTAACGATCGTATCGTTCTTCCATCCGTAGAATTTTCCGTCGATCTCTGACGTGCTGGAGACTGTTATCGTGATGGATTCGGTGGTCGTTCCGACTTCCCCGGAAGCGGCAAAAGCTGCTGTATAGGTTCCGTCGTCCGGACGGTTCCAGGTCAATGTGCTGCTGACCGTATTCGTGCCGGTTACGGAGTGAAATACCGCTCCGTCGGGCAGGGAGGCGGCGGAGAGCGTAATGACATCTTCGCGGACATTGTTCGCGGCCGTTACGGTCAGGCTCAGATCATCACCGGAAAAAACAAAGGCATTTTCGAGGCCTTCAAATTCCGGCATGGGACCGTGTACGCCGGGGGTCATGCTGTTGGTGGTCGCTCCGGAGGTGACGGTCCATTCTGAAGCGGTCCAGACCTCGTTCGGTTCAAGAACGGTGCCTTTGCGTACCGCCCGGCTGTCCTCATACTCCCACGCCGTGCCGGTTCCATCCGTATCTTTTTCTCCGTACGCATCAATCAGAAGCCCTGTGGAATGATCGCCGGCATAATAGAGCAAATAGGCGTCATCTCCGTTTCCGTTGATATACCCGCTTTCCTGATCCGGAGCGAAACCGTATGCGAGTTCAAAATCATCTGCGCCGTAGGCAATCACCCATGCGCTTTCCGACGCCACCGAACCGGTCAGTGCGATGTCATACCAGGTTCCGCCATTGACCTGTTTGCTCAAATACCAGCCTCCCGCCGTCAGATCGATCGTATTGGTCCCTGCATTATACAGCTCGACAAAGCGATAGGCATCGGCTTCTTCACCGGAAGGATCGGCCACTTCAGAAATCAGCAGCAATGGTTTTTCCATAATGTTGATTGTCACCGTCTTGCTGTCCAATCCATCTTTGTCCCCGGCGTTAAAGGTCACTGCATAAACTCCGACCGGTGCGACGTTGTCCCAGCAGAAAACGCCGTTGGTGAAAACCGCTCCGGTCGGGAGATTCGCGGCGCTCAGGGTAACAGCGTCTCCGTCCACAGGATCGGATGCCGTGACTTCGAAGGAGAGCGACTGGTTTTCAAATGCATTCTGATCCCCGACGGGATCAATGACCGGCGGCTGGTTGTGAGCAGTGCCGATGATGACGATATCATCAATGCGACCGGCGCCGCTGGACCCGATGTCGCCGCCGTTCGCCGCGGTGTCGGAGGCCATGATCCAGCGCAGGAAAACCACGCTCTGATCGTTGCATTCATCCGGCAGGAGAACGCGGGTCAGCACGCCGTTGCCGTCTTCCGGCACATGCACGTCGCTGTAAGGAACATCGGCATACGTTCCGCCGGACGAAATTTTATACTGCAGCTTGAAGTCGGACGGTCCGGTGCTGCTGGCCAGCTGCACGGATGATACCTTGATGTCAGTATGCGCTGTTGTGGCCAACGAGGTTTCCCAGTACGCTGTGTCCGCTCCGGAGTTCCAGCCGCTGCAGGAGAGGGCGCCGGACGTGTAGCTGTAACCGGAAGGAGCGGGAACACGGACTACTGTTTGCTGCTGGTTGACAGAGATTCCTCCGTCGGCAATTTGATCGCCGTCGTCGAAATTCCACTCTGCAAGGGTTGAGTTTCCTTCAGAAAAGGCTCCGGTGCCGGTGATGCGCTGAAAATGTTCATGGAACTGAGCGGCAATTTCATTGTGGCGCAGAAAGACGATGTTTTCGTCGTTGTCATTATCATTCACCAGTGCCGCGGAAGTCCAATTGGCTGATCCGTGGATGACGACGGCATGGGTGCTGTCCGGATCGATCACCATGTACTTGGCATGGATCAGGTCGGATTCACCGCTGTCGAGCGCTGAATAATCCGCCTTGGCATAGGCGGGCAGAAACTGAACTCTGTTGGTCGTGGCGTAGTTGGCGGAATCGGTGAGATCTCTGTAAATCGAAGCGGAGACATTGCCCTCGTCGGTATCACTCTTCGGCAGAACCCCTTTGATGATGACTCCGCGGTCGGCGGCATCGATCAGTGCGTCGCGGATCGGTGCGCGGTTGAGTTTGTTGAGCGCAAAAACAATCTCGCTCTGCGCCTGGGCGATCAGGTTGGTAATGTCGCTCTCCGCGTTATCGCCGCCTTCCGTCGCATCGGGATAGGGTGCAAAGCGGGCGAAGTCGGTTCCCCATGAACCGTCGAGTTCAAAGGTCGATCCATCATGGGCATGCGACTTGGACGGATCGTCATGAAACCGGCCGGCCAGCAGCTCCGCGGTTTCACTCGCATAAACGGAATAAAGGGATGGGCTGCGGGCTTCGAGAGCGATATTCCACTGGCTGGAACTGGCCGCCAGAGTGAAGTTCCAGGAGGTGATGAACACCCACTGATTGCTTCCACCGTAATCGAAAAGGCCCAGTTTGTCATGCATAATACCGCTGGTGGAATCATCCACAGCCAGCTCAAGCGGGTTATCCGCTCGTTGCGTAAGAGTCAGCAGTGAATGGGTGCCGCCATAGACGGTTCCGATATTGATATCTCCGTCCGCGATAAAGCGGATCAAGGCTCCGCGATCCAGCGCGGAAGCTATCGCATTCATGATGACACCGGCTCCTTCTTCCGCCGAAAAGGTGAAGGTGGACAGAATTGCTGAATCTCCGTTTTCCAGCGCGTCTACCCGTTCGACCAGTGCGTCGCGGATCTTGAACTGATCCGGATAGGCGGTGCCTGAAGACGACTGCTGCGGCAGATTATAAACCACATTCCAGGCGGTGCCGGTTAACGGCGGCGGCGCGGGCCCATTGGTCACGGTGATGGTGACGGTTTCAAAAACACTGTCGCTGCCGTCGGAGGCTTGGAAGACGAGGGAATAGGTTCCGGCCGGCGCGGCGCTGTTCCAATAGAACTGACCGGTAACGCTGCCGGAATCGGTGACGGTATCGAAAACCGCCCCGTCAGGCAGATCGGCAGCCGAAAGCACAATCGAATCGCCCTCCGCGTCCGCCGCCGTCACCGCAAAACTGAGTGAATTGCTGACCGTTACTGACTGATCTCCGACGGGATCAATGACCGGCGGATTATTCACCGGCGTACCGGAGCTGCTTCCCTCGACAGACACGTCGTCAATGTACAGAGACCCCGTGCCGCTTTTGCTGAAACGGATATAAACTGGACTTAGCAAGGAAAGATCAACGGACCGTTCATTCCACTGTTCAGTGCTTCCTGAAAAAGGGCTTCCGCTGACCGCTGTCCAGGGACCGTTCGGATCAGAAGCATATTCTGCAAGAATGTCCGGATCCGCTGAGGTTGTGTAGGTCCAGAACACGAGATTCTGTGCAGAGCTGATGAGGGGGGTAACCAAATAGTCGGCTGAGGCACCAAGCTTTGCGCTGCTGCTGCCGGTGTGCGCATAGGTGGAACTCTGATCCACAGAATTTTGCGTCCACCCGTCGGGCGGCATGGTTGCGCCTTCAAATCCTTCCGTCCAGAGGGTGTCTGCCGCGCCTGAAAGGGCGCCGATAAACAGTCCGATAAAAAGAAGCCGTTTCACGAACCGGTTCTCCGCTTCTGTTATTCGATGCTTTTTTTGTGACCGGTCGCATCCACCTGATTGGCGGTAACAAAGATCAGCAGGTTGCGCTTGACGCTTTTTTTACCTTCCGACCGGAAAAGGCGGCCGAGCAGCGGAATGTGTCCAAGAATAGGGACGCTGTCTTTATAGGTCTCGAGCTTTTCTTTAATCAGTCCGCCCATGGCAATGGTGCTGCCGTCTTCGATCGTTACGTTGGTGTGAATCTTGCGGGTTCTGAAAATCGGCCGGCGGGCGATCAGCCGGTCAGCATAGACCGTCCGGTTTTCTTCGCGGGAGGTGAGGAAGTCAAACAGTCCCGGGTTGCTGCTCTTGCTGGTGGCTTCCGTCGTTCCCATATTCAGCTGTTCATCTCCGAAATCCGGCCAGATGGTGCCGACATGCTGCTCATCATATCCGGCCAGTTCGCGGATTTCCGGCGAAAGC
>JASKKX010000018.1 GCA_030153935.1 Verrucomicrobiota bacterium
ATTTTATTCGGTTTTATATTCTCTTTTTGCATTGGAATGATTTTTTTAGGGAAATTAATAAAACAAAAGTTAAATATAAAGTATGTCTACTTCCCGTATCTGACAACAGGTTTCGAATACGGGATGTTGGGTATCAGCCTTTTCGGTGGTGCTTACGGGTTGGAAAAAATCGGTTATATTGCCGTGACTGATTTGGGGCATGAAATTTTTATTTGGTTTGTTTTCCTTCCCTTACTGCTTATGAAGCGAGATGGTACGAAAAATATAAAAGAGGTTGCCAAATCCTTCTTCGCGGCACCGGTAGTCATCGCGATTCTAACCAGTATTTTATGTAATCTTACCGGAGGACGCACGTGGCTTTATCAATTACCTGTTACAGGGGGATTGATAACTACACTGAAATTTCTCAGCTACTTAACCGTTCCCCTTATTCTTATCATTGTAGGTTATGGTATAAAAATTGACCGGGTTGGTATAAGGGAGTCATTACTCGTGGTGATTATCCGTCTGGCAATTTTATTGCCAAGCGCTGTCATTTTAAATCGATTCCTGATTCGTAATTTTTTAGGGCTGGATAAATATTTCGAAACAGCATTATTTACTCTATTCATTTTACCCCCGCCATTTATTGTGCCTTTATATGCCCGTCCAGATATTAAATCTGAAGAACGGCTGTATATTAACAATGTTTTGGCGCTGCATACCATAATCTCAGTCAGTATTTTCATCTTATATTATATGATTACCCACCTAGGGTATTAATAATTGCAGGCTTATACTTGTCTATGAAAAAACCGCCCGCTTGCGACCGGCGCGAACATCTTGCGGCCTGTTCTTTTCAAACCATTTCTGTGATCTGGCGAAGATCATCAACAATGGCGGTCGGAACGAGATGTTTACAGCGTTTGTCGTGCTCGCGCAGACGCAGGGAGCGTCTGTCGCCTGCAAAAAGAACGGCTTGACATCCGGCCTGTGTTGCGGTCCAGATGTCATTAAGCATGTCGTTGCCGACGTAAAGGGTTTTACTCAGATCAATTTCTGTTTCCAATTTCTGGAAGAGTTTACTATCCGGTTTGGCGCGCAGTTCCTTATAGGACCAGACACAGAGTGCCGGGTCGAAGCCCATCGCTTCAACCGGCCTGCCGAACAGAACTTCAAGGATGATCGGGGTGTAAAACTGTGCATTGGAGACGATGCCGAGCCGCAGTCCGCGAGCTTTTAAAAATTCAATCGTTTCCTGCGCGCCGGGCATCGGCCATACCGGGTTGATACGGCATTCATATTCCACCGCCAGTTGCATAATTTTCTGCGGGTCCTCATCCGGTTTCAGAAGTTCCAGTGTTTGGAACTTTTCAATGATTTTTTTCCAAACTCTGGAAATTTCCACTTCAGGAAATTCAATGCCGTTTTCCCTGGCGGTTTGGTGCCACTGCTCAATCTCTGCTTTCAGCAGGGCAGGACCGAGCTCGCCGGTGCGTTCACAGTCGCCGTCAAAACCGGAAACGATCAGCGCCTGCGTCAGTGCCTCGGAGCTGTCGACGGCGGCCGCGGTACCGACATCTCCGGAACCGGAGATGAGCAGGGTGCCGTAAATATCGAACAGCACGGTTTCAATCCCGTCGATCGGCTGCAGACGGATCTCTATTCCGGTCGGCAACGGCTCGATGGGATGACTGAAATCGCGAATGGTCTGGAGGAGTGTGTTCATGTTCTCAGCAGATTGAATCGCTGCGGTTCAAGAAACTCATCGAGCAGTTTCTCACTGTCGGCATAGGATACGGTACCCGGCTTTACACGGATCAATTCCTCATAGATAGCCGCGAGCTGATCGCCGTAAGCCTGCAGACTGTAGGCGGTTTCCGCTACCTGCCGGTTATTTTCCACTGCACTGGATGAGTCGCCCGGCTTTGTGAGAATCAGTGAGGGGTTTTTTTTCACCTCGCGGATAATAGTTCGCTGGAGTTTTTCGTCAAGAATTCCGAAGTCAACGGTGCCGTCCTGTACGAGCGCGGCTTTTGCCTCTTCAAAAACCGCATTGTTCCATGTCCGACCGTACGCCTCATACGAGGCGCGCATTGATTTTTTCAGGGTTTGGAAGAATTCGTCATCAATTTTCCAATGGTCGGAAACAAGCGGAACCGGCAGGCGGTTGTAAAGTGCCGAAAGATCAAGGCCATGCTCCGCGAAGTCGTCAGTAATTTCCGGCAGGTTGCGCCCGGCCAGCGGTTTTCCCGCTAACCAGGGTTCGAGAAAGGCGAGTCCGAAACCTTCAGCAATGCTGGTGGTGATCAGCGCGTCGGCTTGGGCAATCATTTCGTGAAACGGGGTATTGGCTCCGGCATCGAATTCTACCGGCAGATCGAGTTCTTCGGCGAAGGCCACCCATGCGTCGTAGATCGGTTTTATATCGGGGTTTTTCGGGGCAAGCGTCACCGCGAAGCGCGCGTCCGGCATCCGGGCGCTCCAGAGCAGCAGTTCTCCGATGTTTTTGCGGCGGATGGCCCGGCAGGGATAGACATAAAGAAACGATGAATTCTGATTTATGAATGATGAATGAACTTCCGGAGAAGGAGCGACCGGGTTCGGCAGGAGATGCAGGGTTCCTTCCGGAACTCCGGCAGCTTTCAGGAAACTGAAATCACGTTTATTCAGCACGGCGTAGTGAATATGCGGAGCGACCGGGTAAAGTCGGTCTTTCAGTTTTTTGAGGTTTCTGTAGTTGTCGGGGCGCCCGTCTTCGGCGAAATCGTGAATTTGCAGCAGAATTTTCCGGCCGGCCATCGCAAGCGTGGTTACTTCCTGCGTCAGCGCCGGATTTTTACCGAGACTGTGGTTGTGGATGTGCCAGAGATCCGGTTCCCCGGAAAATGCGCCGCGCGCCCGTTTTAAAAGTTCCAGTGGTTGAAAATGTTGATTCGTGGAGTAGGCAAGGTTTGGAACGATGCGGATCTTTTTCTGCAGGGGGGTTTCTCCGCGCGCGGTCTCACCGGTGAAAAACAGGCAATGCGCCCGATCGTCAAGCGACTCGACTGCGCGTTCAACAACGCGCGTCACGCCGCCGGGACGGGCGTGGTAATGTACAATGGCAACTTTCATTGCAGAGCAGAGTAACAGAATACGGCAGGAACGGGCAATCTTCCGTGGAGGTATAGAATTAAAAACATACAAAGAGCTGTGTTCTCAGTCTGTCACTCATCATGAATCATCAGCTCGGCCGCTTCTTTCGGCGTCAGTGGTTCAGGGTTCCGATTTTTCATGTAAAAATATTTTCCAACCAGACCGGCCCAGCAGATGATGAGAATGAGAAGCAACCAGAACTTTTCTTCGGCGGTGAGTGAAAAACGTCCGCGGAACCAGATGATCAGTTCTTCAAGGATGACCGGTTTTTTCTTCATCACGCAGAGAAATTTACTGTTTTACTTGGCAGACGGGAATCATGAAGAAAGAAATAAAGGACTCAAATGCAGTGAACCGGGGACCGCATCCGCAAGCCGTCTTTATGGTAAATTCAAAAAATTTCTGAACTCTCCAATCCCACGGTCGCTTCTGAGTTTATGGGGGAATTTTTCATTGGACGGGATCCATCTCCAGTCCGCCTCATGCCGCCTTCAAAAACTATTGGGTATAAAGTTCGCGAACGAAGTGTTGGCCTGAGTGGGCAGTCAACCATCGCCGACCAGACTCCTCGCATAGATTGGTTTTTCCCAGTACGGGCGAAGGGCTTCGGTCAGCTTTTCTTCGATTGCATCCAGTGTATCGAAGACCCGGGTGCAGATTTGATCTTTAACAATGTCCCGGCGCCATCCCGGACCACTACATGCTCGACGAGCATATCCACCCGCAGTTTTTCCATATTCAACTTCACATTCGTGACCGACCACGGCGAACGCAGCCCCGGCACCGGTTTCGCCGATCCCTCCCGGAATTTCTCCGTGTTCAATGGAGACATTCACCCCGTCAGGAACCCGGGTCCCGGAAGACTCTTTCTTTATTGCTACGGCTTCCGGCAGAGGGTGCTGCTGGGTAATGGCCATGCTAGTTTTCCATTGCCCCATCGAAATTTACAGCTGATGCAGAAAAATTATGCTTTCGAACAAACTCAAGAGATTCTCGCGCCCCGTACATTCTGTCCATGCCGTTATCTTCCCACTCTACCGACAGAGGGCCTTCATATCCTGCAATGTTCAGTGCCCGTATGATCTCTTCAAAATTAACAGTTCCATGTCCCAGGGAGCGGAAATTCCAGCCTCTGCGGGCATCGCCGAAAGGCAGATGAGAACCGAGAATGCTGCTGCGCCCATCCAGAGTCACGGCAGCGTCCTTCATATGGACATGATAAATTTTATCCGGAAAATCCTGAATAAGAACCTCCGGACGCAGTCCCTGCCATATAAGATGACTGGGATCAAAATTTATACCCAATGTTTTCCGGTATTCGAATATTTCAAAGAGTTTTTTTAACGTCCAATAGTCGTACGCAATTTCTGTTGGATGGACTTCCAGTGCAAACTTAACGCCGACTTTATCAAACTCGTCAAAAATCGGACTCCAGAGTTCTTTTATCTTCAAATATCCATCCTCAATCATTTTTTCACTGGTTTGAGGGAATGAATAGAAAAATTTCCAGATCGGTGATCCCATAAATCCCGTGACAACTGAACACCCCATTACCGCTGCCGCGTTTGCCGTCAGAATCATCTGCTCAATGCCCCAATCACGAATTTTATCAGCATCCCCTGCAATTTTTCCCGGTGCAAATCCATCCAGCCGTTCATCCCACCGATCGCCCACACATTGCCCGGACAAATGAGCACCCAATGCATCGCAGGAAAGACCATATTGATTCAATACAGCCTTTTTTTCTGCCACATATGCCGGATCCTGCGCGGCTTTTTTGACATCCATATGATCACCCCAGGTACAGATTTCCAGTCCATCGTATCCCATTGCGCTCATGGTTCGGCACACATCTTCGAAGCTGAGATCGGCCCACTGTCCTGTAAATATTGTTACGGGTCTAGACATGTTATAATCCTCCGGTTCCTGCATATTTTTCTTCTATCCATCTACTCGCCGACAGGGAACTGTACCCAAACAGCACCTTTTTCTGAACTCTCAACGCATCGCCGCACAAATTCGACTCCTTTCCAGCCATCATGGAGCTGAGGGAAATTTTTATCGCTCTCTGTAAGGGAGATGCCCTGCATCAACTTTTTAACGGCGCCGATATAGGCCAGATAGATATTGGCCAACGCTTCAAAATATCCTTCAGGATGCCCGGAAGGCAGCCGTACAAATTTTGCAGCGCCATCGGCCAGCTTATCCCGTCCCCGCGAGAGGATCTGCACCGCATTATGCCCCTGCACCAGGGTCAGATAATCCGGAGCTTCCTGTTTCCAGGATAACGATCCTTTTGATCCGATCACCCGTACAGCCAGACCGTTATCGGCACCCCACGCAACCTGTGAGCACCAATAGAGCCCTTTGGCCCCCGATGTGTAGTTAATCATAATGGTTGCATTATCGTCCAATTGACGGCCCTTAACCATTTTATCAAGTCTGGCGCACAGGGAATCGATCTCCAGGCCGGTTATGCAGGACACCAGATTTTCGATATGACTGCCGATATCCCCTACGCAGTTGGAAATACCGCTCTGCGCCGGATCAATGCGCCAGGCCGCCTGTTTATTATCTGTTACGGTTTCCGCAAGCCACTCCTGAGGATACTCGGCATTGACAAACCGTATTTCCCCGATTGCACCGGAAGCGATCAGCTCTTTCGCATGCTTCACCATCGGATATCCGGTATATGTATAGGTCACTGCGCACAGTAATCCCTTCTCTTTTGCAAGAGATTCGAGTTTCAAGGCATCGTCAGGGTCGGTAGTGACAGGCTTGTCGCACACCACATTGATTCCCTGTTCCAGGAACGCTTTGGCAATACTGTAGTGTGAGTTGTTCGGAGTGACAATGACCACAAAATTTATACCGTCCTCCCGCTTGCTTTCCTCTTTTGCCATATCGAGGTACGATTCGTATAAACGTGGTTCCGGCACACCCAAAGCTTTGCCGGTCTCTAACGTATTCGCAAAACTTCTCGAGAAGCATCCGGCACATAATTCGGCCTGATGATCCAAAGAGATCGCCCGCCGGTGAACATCACCGATAAAAGATCCGGAGCCTCCCCCCACCATTCCGTACCGCAACTTAACACTTTCTTTTAACGAATTGCTCGCTTCTATCATTTTTCATTCCTTCCATGCGCGTTAACCGATGATCTGCATACGTACTGAAAGCACAGAAATGTATACCACTGTTTTCTCAGATCGTTCACAAGAATTTCTCTGTTCCGGATCATAAAGTAAAAACAATTTTGACCCGCCCCCTGAACAGGACAGGGTGCAATGAAAGTCCGGCACGGGTAGCTTTTCTTTTAATGAATGCAAAACATCCCGTTCCGCTTCCCCGGGGAAGACGTGCCGCAACTCCACGGACGCTGAATAAATTCAATGAGCTGTACGGACGCTGTTCTCTGATTTTTACGCTTCGGAACCTGCATTCATTCTTCGCAGATGCGCTCGATCTGCTTGTGGTTGTCAGTCCAACCATCGCGCCGGAGCAGGACGATCATCCCGAGGCCGACACCGCTAATCCAGCAAACTTCCGGTAAAATTGAACAGCCCGCAGGCGTGCGATTGGCGGGCATCACAGCATCAATGACATTGCCGGCCATCTCGCACTTCGCTGCGGACGTTACCGCTTTTTTAAGTTCACATCAGGATCTGGATATCCAGGACCTGTTCAGCAATGAGCCGTTTGAAGCGGGTGTTTTCCTCCTCCAAAGCCTTCCGTCACTTTGCCTCGCTGACATTCATGCCGCCGAATTTGGCTTTTCGGCGGAATTGCCTTGGAACAGGTTGTGTTCGTGCGGCACATCGACAACCGGAATGCCGGATTCGACCTGTTTAGGGATCCAAATGATCTGCTCTTCGATGCGTTGTTTCTTGGTTTTCGAGTTTTCCTTCGTTGATTTTCCCACGGAGAACTCTCACTCAAAACCGTCCGGTCTCACCGGATCAGATCAAGAAACCGCTCCGCCGGAACGCGATATCAGCGCTTCATCGCGGCTGCACGAAAGGAAAACTGGAGATAGATCAAGCGGTTATCCGCCTATGCCTCTTTTATAAATCCGACAATCTGTTCTGCAAAAAATGTACGGTTATCAATATGGACGTTATGACCGGCACCGGGGACTTCGATAATGCGACTTTGCGGGAAATGCTGCAAAATTATCGACCGGTCTTCCGGGTTTACAAAATCAGATTCTGATCCGCAAAGAAATTGAACCGGACCTTCAAACTTCATGGGCTGCTGAAGCGGATTATCGCCAATCAAGGGAAGAGAACGGTTAATGGCATCCAGATTAATCTGCCACTTTAATGTCCCCGATTCATTGGGGACCAGATTGGTAACGAGAAATCGACGCAGCTGCGGGTCGTTTACGTAATCAGCCAAAGCCTGTTCGACCTCAGATTTCCGCCTGAACCGTCCGGGATCTGTTTGAAGCATCCCCTCAAATGCATCCTGGAAAAGCGGCGGATAGGACTTCGGCGCGATGTCTGCGACGGTCAATGTTTTTACCCGGTTCGGTTGCAGACAGGCCAGCAGCATGGCTGTTTTTCCGCCCATGCTGTGCCCGACCAAATGAGCCTGATCCATATCATGAGCATTCATCCAGCCCGCAATGTCATCAGCCATTACCTGATAATTCATTTCAGGCGCATGCGGAGATTTACCATGATTACGCAAATCAATCCCAATCGCATGGAAATGCTTCGCCAGACGTTTCCCCACAGTGCCCCAGTTCCGTGAAGAACCGAGTAACCCGTGTAAAAGAAGAACGGTCTCTCCGTTCACTCCTCCATAGTCGCAATGATATAATTTCACAGTTGAGTCAACCGGTCGAAGAGGTTCCTTTTGAACTTATGTATTCCTTGCCGAATTTTTCACGATATTCGGGCAACGTGTTCATCGGGGGGCGCTCTTCTTCGACAATTTCATGTTCGATCTGCTCGTATTTTTCGTTCTGCGCCTGAAACTGGCGCAGAACGGTGGAAAACTGCTTCATATCAGCCGTACTGCCCAGTACTTCGGAACGGGCGAGGAACGTGCGCAGGATGCCGAAGGCCATTTTCCCGAGACTGAGTGTGGACTGATTGCGGTGGACCCGCTGGTCGAGATCAGTCTGGCCGAAAGCGTCAAGGCCCCATCTTTGATAGACATCGAGAATATGAGCGGTTTCAACACCGTAGCCGATCGGGAACGGAATCTGTTCGAGGACTTCACGGCGTACAGCATATTCGCCGGAAAGCGGCTGAATAAGACAGGTCAGTTCCGGGAAAAAGAGCGAAAAAAGCGGTCGCACAAGGATCTCTGTAACACGCCCGCCGCCGGAGGGACGGACGCCCTGCGAAAAAGCAAGCGGTCGGTCGTAAAAGGCTTTGACGTATTTCATCTGCTCATTATAGATGAGCGGCGCGATGAGTCCGTAGGCAAAGCGCGGATGAATGTTGGCGATGTCGGCATCCACATAGCAGATGATATCGCCTTTGAGCTGATAGACCGCTTTCCAGAGGTTTTCTCCCTTTCCTTTTTTCTCACCGACCTGCGGCAGAATTTCAGAAGAGAGATAAACATCTGCGCCGAATGCCGCGGCAATTTCGCGCGTTTTATCGATGGATCCCGAATCGACCACCGCGATTTCATCGACCAGCGGATAACGATCCATCAGTTCAGACTTGAAGAGAATGATCTCTTTGCCGATGGTTTTTTCTTCATTAAGAGTTGGCAGGCAAAGCGAAATGGTAAGCCCCAGCTTTTCTTTGTCTTCAATCAGCTGCTTCAAGTCCCAGAACTGCGAGTGGTGAAATGTGTTGCGGCTGATCCAGTCATTCAGGTTCATTGCAAAATCCTCCATCGATGGCCAGCAGTACAGCGACAAGCTGTGTCAGACCGGTAAACATCGGTTCAAGTAAAACGGTTTCCCGCGGTTCCTGCAGACGCTCGCCCTCTGTAATACCGATCGTAACGGCCGGAATGCCGCGGGCGATCATGACAGAAATCTCGGAAATACTCGGGGTGATATGCGGACGCAGATCGAGTGCGTTCATGATTTCACGCGTTTGTTTGACCAGCGGATGACCGATGGTCAGTCCGGCGGGTTCACGGCGGGCGACGATATCGAGCGTCACTTCAGCACCGGTTTTGGACATAACTTCCGCCATGATATCATCAAGTTCCGACGCAATCTGGCGAACAATCTCCGAGGATTCACTGCGCACTTCAAAGCGAAGGATGCCTTCTGTCGGAATAATATTAAACCCTTCCCCGGCCTCTATGGAACCGAGCGCGATAGAGGTCTGAGGCCGGCGGGGTAGCGGAATCCCAAGGATGCGGTTAACCACTTCATTGAGAACAAGAATCGCACCGGTCGCTCCGCGGCGGATCCAGTCGTATTCCTCGGGAACACGGCAGGTGATTTCCCCGCGCAGCATCCCGGCGGAGGCATAGCTGAGCCGTCCGAGCCGAACGCCCTCCACGCAAATACCTGCAGTAATCGGAATCTTGTTGTTTTCCAGAAAAAACCGGATTCCTTCCAGGTCGCCGCGCCCCAGGCTGCGCGCAGCCCCCATCAGCACCAACCCGGAATTGAGCTTGATCTCCAGTTTTTCCAAGAGAGTCGGCAGGGTTGCCAGCACAGCAAGCCCGAGGCTGTTATCCGCAATACCCGGTCCTGTGATTTTACCGGCTCGCACCGAAACCGTATGATTGCGCTGCGCTGAAAAAACCGTATCGGCATGGGCAAGCATCAGGATATTGCGCTCCGAATCGCGGCCGGGAAGGATTCCGAATCCGTTGCCGCATTCGTCCGACGAAGTGCTGGTGAGTCCGCATTCGCTGAACCGCTGAAGAAGGAAGTTAACCCGGGCCGCTTCGTGAAAGGTCGGGGCGGGGATTTCTCCCAGCATAACGAGATTGGCCAGCAGCGTTTCGCGCAGTGAGATACAGATTTCGCGGATTGCGGGCATCTCCGCAATAATTTCCTCTATATTCTGATAGGATTTTTTCATAAGAATCTCCTCGGAATTCTTATATATAGAGTAAAAACCGGGCGACCGCAATAAAACCTCTTTTAATCCTTCATAAATTATCATCCGTCATTATGCTTTATACCATGAGTGAAAGGATTGGATTTGTTTCGACACGCTTTGCCGGTACCGACGGAGTTTCTCTGGAAAGCGCCAAATGGGCCGGAGTGTTGTGGAATGAGAAACACACATCGTTCTGGTATGCCGGCCTGCTGGACCGCGACGCCGCCACCAGCTACTGCGTACCGGAGGCGCATTTTGAACATCCGGAAAACATCTGGCTCAACGACCGCATCTGGGGGCAGTACAACCGGGATCCGCTGGTGAGCCGCCGCATCCGGGATATGGCCAATTATCTCAAATCCACACTCTATAACTTTACCAGGCGGTTTGATATTTCCGTGCTGGTTGCACAGAACTCGCTGACCATTCCCATGAATGTCCCGCTCGGTGTGGCATTGACGGAATTCCTGTCCGAAACCCGGATACCCACCATTGCGCACCATCACGATTTCTACTGGGAACGCATTCGCTTTTCCGTCAATGCCGTCAACGACTACCTCGACTTCGCGTTTCCTCCGCGAAGCAGCAACATCCAGCACGTGGTCATCAACGAGGCGGCGCAGGAGGAGCTGGCGTGGCGCAAAGGAATCCCCTCGCTGCTGGTTCCGAATGTCTTTGACTTTGAGGTTCCGGCCCCGCAGCCGGACGACTACACCAAAAACATCCGCGCCGACCTCGGATTCAAACCTGACGACATTCTCATCCTGCAGCCCACGCGAATCGTTCCGCGCAAAGGAATTGAGCATTCGATCAAGCTGCTTGAAGCACTGAAGAATCCGCGATATAAGTTAGTGATTTCGCACGACGCGGGGGACGAAGGCTATGAATACCTCCATATGCTTTCCGACCTCGCTTCCGAATCCGGCGTGGATATGCGGCTTATCTCCGACCGGGTCGGCGATGTCCGCAAAACCACTGCGAACGGCGAAAAAATCTACACGCTGTGGGACCTTTATCCACACGTCGATTTCGTCACCTATCCCAGCCTTTATGAAGGCTTCGGCAACGCCTTTCTTGAAGCCATCTATTTCCGCCTGCCGATTCTCATCAACCGCTATTCCATCTTCGCGCGCGACATCGAGCCGAAAGGTTTCCGCGTTCCGCTCATGGACGGCTTTCTGACCAAACAGGTAATCGACGAAGTCCGCCGCCTGCTGGAAAATCCGGATTACCGCGCGCAGACCGTTGAACACAACTATGCCGTGGCCCGCCGCTTCTTCAGCTATCCGCTGCTGCGCCGCCGGCTGCGCACACTGATCACCAACATCACAGGGATCGACTGATGAACCGCAGAACAGCGAAGAACGAATTCCGAATGCAAAAGGACTTAATCCCCTTCGGTCGCCAACATCTCCTGTTTGATATTCAAAATTTTCGAGTACCCGGAAATCTTCCGGGAAGGAGTAACCGATGCTTATAAAATCTCTTTCAAAAGATAATCTGGAACAGATGCGGCAGCGGTTCAACCGCCTCTACGGCCCGCTGCTTGCCCGGCAGTGCAGTGAGCGGCTTGTCACCATGATCGGCCGGTACGGGGTGGGTTACAACGGACATACCGCCGACACATTCCTCTGGAACGAAAAAACCGCGGTGCTCATCACGTATGCCGACACCATCCGACGCGAAGAAGAATATCCGCTCGTCACACTGCACCGGTTTGCCGAAAAACACTTTGACGGCATCTTCAGCGCCATCCATATTCTGCCTTTTTTTCCCTGGTCCTCCGACGACGGCTTTTCCATCATCGATTACCGCCAAGTCAAAAACGACTACGGCCGCTGGAGCCATATCGGCGAACTCAGCCGTCGTTTCGACCTGATGTTCGACATGGTCCTCAATCATGTTTCGCGCAAAAGCAAATGGTTCAAAAACTATATTGAGGGAGTTGCCCCCTACCGCGACTATTTCATCGAAATCGACCCCGAAACCGACCTGTCCGCCGTCGTTCGGCCGCGCAGCCTGCCGCTGCTCACCACCGTCCGCATCAACGGCATTGAACGGCATCTCTGGACCACCTTCAGTGATGATCAGATCGACCTTAACTTTGCCAATCCGGATGTCCTGTTTGAATTCCTCGACATCCTGTTTTTTTATATCGCCAACGGGGCAAAAATCATTCGTCTGGATGCCATTGCCTATCTCTGGAAACAGCCCGGCACCTCCTGCATTCACCTTGAGCAGACACACGAGATCGTTAAGCTCATGCGTGACCTGCTTGATATGATCGCTCCAGGCGTCATCCTGCTCACCGAAACCAACGTGCCGCATCAGGAGAACATCTCTTACTTCGGAGACGGCGATGAAGCGCGCATGGTCTATCAGTTCAGCCTGCCGCCGCTCCTCCTGCACGCCCTGCACAACGAAACAACGAAGTTTCTTACCCCTTGGGCGGAAAGCGTTTCCGAAACGCCCGCCGGCTGCACCTGGTTCAACTTCACCGCTTCGCACGACGGCATCGGCGTGCGCCCGCTGGCCGGCCTGATTCCGGATGACGAACTCGCCGCGCTGGCCGCTAAAGTCAAAAAACTCGGTGGACAGGTTTCCACCAAACGCAACGCGGACGGAACCGACAGCCCCTACGAACTGAACATCACCTACTTCGACGCGCTCGGCGGCGACGAATATCAGGTTGCCCGCTTCCTCTGTTCGCAGACCGTTATGCTCGGTCTCAAAGGAATTCCCGGCGTCTACTTCCACAGTCTCACCGCAACACCCAATGACAAGGAAGGCTTTGAAGCCACCGGTCGCGCCCGCTCGCTCAACCGGAAAAAGTGGAACGCCGATGAACTCGAAACCCTGCTCAACGGACAAAACACCACCGCGCAGGTTTTCAACGAATACAGACGACGGCTGCAAATCCGGCGCAAACACCCCGCTTTCCACCCCGACTCCGCCCAGCGGGTTCTGGACCTCGGCCCCGAGCTCTTTGCCTTCATCCGCACCGCACCCGAGGGAGAAACCATTGCCTGCATCAGCAGTTTTTCCAAAGAGCGAAAAGAACTTCATCTCGATCAGCGGGTTCCGGAGTTTAACCGTGCCGCCCCCTGCACCGACCTGCTCAGCGGCACGCGCTACAGCGGAACCGGTAAGGTCCTGACGCTTGATCCGTTTCAGACCGTCTGGCTCACCTCATAATGATGAGATGTGAATGATGAACAATGACCGGAAAGCCCTGGAACAGAGAACAAAAGAATGTGCGCTGCGTATCATCCGCAGGTACGGCACGTTGCCTAAAACAACCGAGGCACAGGTTCCGGGGAAAAAAGTGGGATTTCGATCGGGGCCCGTTACCGGGAGAGCCTCCGCGCCCGGTCCGATGCTGAGTTCATCAGTCGGCTGGCGCTTCGTATCAAAGCGGCATCGTAAAAATTGAACCGCTTTCGGGATTGCTGCAGGAAACGGACGAGTTGATGGCTATGCTCACAGCATTTGTGATAACTGTAAAACGTCGGAGATAGCTCATCATTCAGCATTCATTACTCAGCATTTTCTCTGTCCTCGGCGGACTGGCCCTGTTCCTCTTCGGAATGAACATCATGACCGACGGCCTGCGGCTTTTTGCCGGAGACAGCCTCCGCCGGATCCTTGCCCGGGCCACCCGCAACCGGCTGAACGGACTCGGACTCGGTACCGTCATCGGCTTTCTCGTTCAGAGCAGCGCGGCCACGGTCATGATGGTTGGCTTCATCAATGCCGGATTGATGACCCTGGAAAGCTCGGTTCCGGTTATGCTGGGAGCCAATATCGGCACGACGCTCTCCATGCAGCTGATCTCTTTTAAGCTGGCGGACTACTGCTTTGTCGCAATCACTCTCGGCGTTCTGCTGAAAACCGCCGCACCGCAGGCCCGGCTGAGGAACGCCGGAGCGGCACTGCTCGGCTTCGGACTGCTCTTTCTCGGCATGTCCACCATGAGCAATGCCGTCGCTCCGTATCGCGAGGCGTTCCTGCCGTTTTTCGAACAAATGGACGGTTCCACCGCCGGAGGCATGATCCGCGGGATTCTGCTGGCAGCCGCCATCACCGGCATCATCCAAAGCAGTGGCGCGGTCATCGGCATGACGTTCGCCCTCATCCATGCCGGTGCCATTACCGGCCTGCCGGAAGCCTTCCCGATTATCCTCGGAGCCAACATCGGCACGTGCATCACCGCGCTGCTCGGCAGCATCGGCACCCATATCGACGCCCGACGGGGAGCCATCTCCCATCTGGTTTTCAATCTGTTCAGCACAGTTTTTGCCGCTGTGAGCGCACCGCTTTTTTATAAACTGATTCCGCTGCTGCCCGGCGGGCTGATCCACCAGGCAGCCAATGCCAATACGATCAAAATGATCGTCACGGCATTCATCGTCCTGCCATTTGCCCCGCTGCATGCCGCAATAATCCGCCGGATTATTCCATCACGCCAAGAGGCTCCGCCATCGAGTTTTCTTGATGAAGAGCTCTTCGCCAAACCCGAACAGGCCATCCACGCCGCCATGCGTGAACTGCACCGCATGGCGGAAATCTGCCGTGAAAATCTGCAGCTCGGCCGGACCCAGCTGACCACTCCGAAAAAACGCGCGATCCGCACCGTGTACAAAAATGAAAACACCATTGATGCCGTAAAACTCGCCTTTCGCGACTATCTGACACGTATCACCTCGCGATACCTGTCCCAGCGTCAGGCGGTGCTCGTTCAGCACCTTGACCTTTGTATGACCGAAATCGAACGAATCGGCGACCATCTCAAAGTTCTCTGCAACCTGAACCGTAAGCTGTATCCCTATACTGAACACAAAATCTTCAAAACCTGCCGCAGCCGGCTTGAAGAACTCTATGATCAAACCGGTACAATGATCGACAATCTCAGTACCTCGCTCAAACCGGAACACGAAAATTACGATGAATTCGCCGAGCGGATCCTCAATGCCCGCAAAAAATATATTCACAAAAGCATCGATCTCAAACGTCTGATCACACAACACGTGGGTCGCGAGGAACTGCCTCCCCTGCTCGGCATCTACCTCAACGAAACCGTCATGACCCTCGACAAAATCGCCAGGCACTGCAAGGCCGTCGCCGGCGCTCAGCAGAAGCCCTTTTTCTGGCTCAAACAGAGTAAACTCGATCAAAAAGCGGATGAATACATCGAAGAAAAGATTCTCGACGAGCTCGACGCCGGCGACGACCTTGTTACCTGATAAAATTCTCTCTTTTTGAACCCGTTTGTTAAAGACTCTTGAAAAAAATCATGCTTAACTTCCGTCATGATTTCAGCAGTTATCTTTGATTTTGACGGTGTCATCGTCGACTCCGAACGCCTCCATTGGACGGCGTTCAATAAAATACTGGAACCGTTCGATAAACATATTTCATGGGATGAATATATCGGATCCTACATTGGCTGCGATGATCGCGGCACCTTTCGTCATGCTTTTCCAAACCTTGAAAAAAATGAACTGGCAGAGTTGATCAGAAAGAAGGCGGCGGCGTTTCAGGAACTGCTGGAAGGCGACGGAGCGGCTGCGCTCCCCGGGTCCGTGGAGCTGATTGAAAAACTGTCTGGAAACATTCCGCTGGCCATCTGTACCGGAGCACTGCGCGAAGACATTCTTCCCATCCTTGGAAGCCTCGGGATCTCCGATGCGTTTGATACCATTGTTACTGCTGATGATACCCATATCAGCAAGCCGGATCCGGCACCTTACTCCAAAGCCTGGAATAATTTAACGAAAATTTTCCAACACCTGGAATCCGTTACGACCGGTCTTGCAATTGAAGACACGCCCGCAGGCATTGCCTCAGCCAAAGCAGCCAGCCTGCGGGTGCTTGCAGTCACCAACAGCTACAAGAAAGAGTTTCTCACCCTGGCCGACGCGGTGGTTGACTCTCTTGAAGGTCTCGATCTCGACGGGCTGAGAAAAATCTTTTGATGGAATTCCCGCGGTTAAATGCCGCTAATCACGGCGTGGATACCAGACTTTGACTTTTTTGGTTTGAACCCCCCAGTTTTCGGCGCTTTTATGCCGCCAGAAAAACAGGTCGAGATGGCGACTGTTAATTTTGCCGCCGATATCGCGCGCGATCGCCCGGCCGTAACCGGGGATATAGAATTTTGTTCCCATCGGAAAAACAGACGGATCAACAGCAACCGTGCCGGGACGGGCCATGTGTCCGCTGGCGGTCCGGCCGATCATTTTGAATTTTCCCTTGTTCGGACCGAACGCGTAAACCGGCAGTCCGAACCAGTTGAATTCCCAGCCGCAGCATTTCTGACCGGGACAGTATCCGGTGGTTTTGACTTCAATGACGGCATCGGGGCGGCGCAGCGGCAGAAAAATAAAATGGACCCGTAGAAACAGAAACACGGTCAGTGCCAACACGATCCATACGATGAGCCGCCGCTTCATGTCTTTGTTTTACCCGTAAAAGGAACAGAGGGGAAGCCCGATTTTCCAATGGCTGGCAAACCGGGCCCGATATTTCCCAGGGTTCGGAACCTATTTGGCTTTGGAAGCGTATTCTTTAATAAGCGCCGCGCCGATGATGTCACGCTGGATCTGGTTGGTTCCTTCGTAAATCTGAAGGATCTTGGCATCGCGCATCATTTTTTCGACCGGGTATTCTTTCATGAAGCCGTAGCCGCCGAATACCTGCAGGGCATCGGTGGTGACGGACATGGCCACATCACCGGCGTAGCACTTGCACATGGCGGAAATTTTAGAAAAATCTTTGGCTCCGCCGTCAATGGTGCGGCAGGCGGCATACGTGATGGCGCGGGCAGTTTCCACTTTCACGGCCATGTCGGCCAGCATCCACTGCAGACCCTGATTGGCGATGACCGGTCTGCCGAACTGGTGGCGGACGCGGGCGTAGTTGACGGCTTCGTCGAGTGCTCCCTGTGCAAGACCGACGCCCTGCGCAGCGATGCCGGGCCGGGAAATATCAAAGGTTCTCATGGCGAGCAGAAAGCCCATGCCTTCGCGACCGATGAGGTTTTCCACCGGAACCTCACAGTCCTGGAAGATGAGTTCGCGGGTGGCGGAAGCGCGGATGCCGAGTTTGTCTTCTTTTTTGCCGAAGTCGAAACCGGGCATGCCCTTTTCGACGATAAAGCAGGAAACGCCGCGGGCGCCTTTCCCTTTATTGGTGACAGCGAGGATGGTGTAGGTGTCGGCTTCGCCGCCATTGGTGATCCATTGTTTGGTGCCGTTGAGGATGTATTTGTCGCCCTTTCTGACAGCCGTGGTGGCAATGCCGCCTGCGTCGGAACCGGCGTTGGGCTCCGTGAGGCCAAAGGCGGCCCATTTTTCGCCGGCGGCAAGTGGTGGAAGATATTTTTTCTTCTGTTCTTCGGAACCGCCGATGATGATCGGGTCGGCACCGAGGGCGTTGGCCGCGAAAGAGACGGATACCCCGATGCAATATTTACTCAGCGTTTCCACTGCGAGGGAGAACCCGAGATGACCGAACTCCATGCCGCCGTAGGCTTCGTCGATGTAGAGACCCATCATGTCCATCTGCGCCAGCTCTTTGAGCAGATCCGCAGGAAAAATTCCCTTTTCATCCAGTTCCGCACGAACCGGCACAATGCGCTCACGACCGAATTCATCGAGCATGCTGCGCAGTTCAATCTGCTCTTCGGTCAGTCCATAATTAATTTCCGACATGATTCTCTCCTTATTATTGTTCGAGGATATTTATCCCAATATTATTCCGAAACGGTCTGCGGCGGCCAGCAAATGACAATCACTGGTGTAAATTTTGTTCAGGCCGTGTGCAAGTGCAAAGCATCCCCGGCGCGCAGAAAGAGATTGTCCGGCATTTTAATAAACGCGGCGGCCACGGAGCGAAGCAAAGAGCTCCCGAGGAAACCCCACGTCCAGACCCCGTCGGCTTCATCCGCATGAAGGATAGATAATATATCTTTCAGATTCCCTTGATCAATCCGGCCTTCCCGAAGATGCCTGTGGAACACGCTGCACAACTGGATATCTTTTTCGTGTGTCACATGGTGTCCTCTCGGCGATCCGATTCAAGAGGGAAGTCTGTTCACTTCATACTCCCTAAATAGCGTTCGGCTTCGATGGCGGCCTGACAACCGGTTCCGGCAGCAGTGACGGCCTGACGATAAACCGAGTCGGCGACATCCCCCGCAGCATATACTCCTTCAATATCTGTTTTCACGCCGTTTACAATCAAATAACCCTGTTCGGTCATTGAAAGCTGCCCTTTGAATGCGTCGGTATTCGGCTTGTGGCCGATGGCAACAAACAGACCAGCCACCGCAAGGTGGGACAGTTCCCCGGTTTTGACATTCCGGATTTTGAGGCCGGTTACCTCGTTCTTCTCAACATCGAGGACCTCATCAATGACGGAGTTCCAAACCACTTCGATTTTCTCATGGGCCTGCACGCGGTCCGCCACGATCCTTGATGCGCGAAATTCGTCGCGGCGGTGGATGACGGTGACTTTGGAGGCGAAGCGCGTCAGGAACAGCGCTTCTTCCAGCGCGGTGTCGCCGCCGCCGACCACAGCGACGGGTACGTCGCGGTAAAATGCGCCGTCACAGGTTGCGCAACCGGAAACTCCGCGGCCGATCAGTTTCTGTTCGGACTCGATGCCGAGATAACGGGCGGTTGCTCCGCTGGCGATAATCACGGTTTTTGCCTCAATCGATGTTCCATCGTTCAGCTTGAGGACCTTGGGGGTGCTCTTCAGATCCGCTTCCACGACTTCGCCGGAGATGAATTCCGCGCCGAAGCGTTCCGCCTGCTGACGCATTTTCATCATCAGCGTCGAACCGTCGATTCCCTCGGGAAACCCGGGAAAGTTTTCGACTTCCGTTGTTGTGGTCAGCTGTCCGCCGGGCTGCATTCCATCGATCACCAGCGGTTTAAGATCAGCACGCGCGGTATAAACAGCGGCGGTGTATCCCGCCGGTCCGGTTCCGATGATCACTGTCTTTTCCATGACTCAGCCTTTCAGCTCATTTATCTGCTTGGTCAACTCCGGAACAATCCGGTGTAAGTCGCCGATCAATCCGAAATCGGCTACATCGAAGATCGGTGCATCGGGATCTTTATTGATGGCAATAATAAGGTCTGCACTCTGCATCCCGGCCAAATGCTGGATGGCTCCTGAAATTCCGCAGGCAATGTAGACCAGCGGACAGACGGTCTTGCCGGTCTGGCCGACCTGATGATGATGCGAAATCCAGCCGGCATCCACCGTGGCGCGCGAGGCACCGACCGCCCCGCCGAGTGCGTTCGCCAACGCTTCAATAATCTTGAAGTTTTCCGATTTCCCGAGCCCGCGTCCACCCGATACAATGTAATCAGCCGCTTTCAGATCGACAGTATTAACCTCTTCGATGACACTTTCAACCCGTTTCATCCGCTCTTTGACTCCGGACAGGTCAACGCGGGCATCAACAATTTCGCCGGTTTCATTTTCGCCGACACGTTCTTTCTTGAACACGTTGGGACGGACGGTAGCCATCTGCGGACGGTGGTCGGGACAAATGATGGTGGCCATGATATTGCCGCCGAAAGCCGGGCGGGTCTGAAGCAGAATCTGACGCTCCGTATCGAAGTCCAGTTCAGTGCAGTCCGCCGTGAGTCCGGCCCAGCCCATAACGGCAACCGTCGGCGCGAGGCTGCGTCCGATGGTGGTCGCCCCGTACAGAACAATTTCAGGCTTCTCTTTTTCGATCAGTTCATGAACCACTTTGGCGAAATAGTCGTTCTGATAGGTTTCGAGCCGGTCATCTTCCACATTGTAGATTTTCTTCGCGCCGTAATTGAAGAGCTCCTGATGCATCGGCTTGCCGTCGGCAGAAGTCAGCACGGCACACAGCGTGAATCCCGATTTTTCAGCCAGCATGCGTCCACGGGTGAGCAGTTCATAAACCACGCCGGCAAGCTGCCCGTTTTCCTGTTCCGCGAAAACCCAGATTTCTTTCTCTGCACTCATAAAACTTTCCTTTCCCGCAGCTTGAAAATCAGCTCTTTAACGATATCGGCCGGTTCTCCGGAAAGGAGTTCCTTGTTTACTTTGGTCGGCGGCGCAAAAATCCTGTTCACTTTGGTCGGCGAGCCGTTCAGACCGATTTTATCTTCATCAGGCTGCAGAATATCCACTCCCCAGACCGGAATCTCGGCCTTTTTGGATGCCAGCTTCTTTTTGAGGGAAGGCATTCTCAACTCGTTGGCCTCTTTCACTACAGTCAGCGCCGCCGGTTTTTCAACATCCCAGACATTGTAGCCGTGATCGGTAACCTGCTGTACACGGAACCCGCCGGCGGTTACCTCGCAGGATTTGGCATAGGTGATCATCGGAACCCCGTAGAAATGTGCAACACCCGGCCCGACCTGCGCGGTATCGCCGTCAATCGCCTGCTTACCGAACAGAATCAGGTCAATCGGGCCCGCCAGTTTTTTCAGAGCCAGCGAAAGGGTATAGGATGTGGCCCAGGTATCCGCCCCGCCGAACCTGCGGTCGGAAATCAAAACCGCTTCATCTGCTCCATGTGAGAGAGCTGTTCGCAACGCTTCTTCGGCCTGCGGGGGCCCCATGGAAAGGACGGTTACTTTCCCGCCATGCTGATCTTTCAGCTGCAATGCCATTTCAAGGGCATTCTCGTCAAAGGGATTGATAATACTGGGGACTCCTGCGCGGTTCAGGCGGTTCGTTTCCCGGTCAATAGTGACCTTGTCCGAATCCGGCACCTGCTTAATACAAACCACAATGTTCATAGACATTCCTTTCGAATGAGACAAAGAGGCTTTTTTATATGGATATAACCGGTTCACCTCAAGCGGAAACCCCTGATTTATCATTGCCTGCCCGGAGCGAATGCGATAGTTTGGTCCAATTGAAATCGCTAAATTCAGAGCGAATCAATTAAAGGAACTCTCATGAAAAAATTACTGTTCTTCACTGTTTTAACCGTCACAGCCGTTTTCCTGTCCGGCTGTTCCAGTGCGCCGAAACCGGTGAAACAGCGGGCGCTTTTTGAAGACATGCAGAAAATGTCGGATGAGATCCTTAAATCCGGCGGACTGGCGGTCGTCGGTATCGGAGAATCCAAGAGTCTCGAACTGGCACTTAATAAAGCAAAAACCAACGGACGCAGAGAGCTTGCCCAAATGCTGACGGTCAAGGTTGAGTCCCTTGAAAAAGCTTTTATGGACGAAACCGGCACCCCCGAGGACGCTGAAATTATGTCGCAGTTCACTACGACCACAAAAGTCATCACCAGTCAGCAGTTGGCAGGCAGTGTCGCGCAGGAGCTGAAATATGAAGTGATCGGCAATACCGTCACAGCCTACGCTCTCATGGTGCTCGACCCCCAGACCATTGTCGACCAGCTCGCCAAAGAAAAAGAGCTGTATACCCGGCTCCAATCGACAAAAGCCTTTGATGAACTCGATAAAGAGATCAAAGAGTATGAAGCGTGGAAAGCCTCGCAAAACATGTGAAACCGCTTTTATTCCGCCGAAAGGCCGGATTTCCAGCTATTGGAAAATCCGGCCTTTGTTTTTCCAATTCTCTGACATTCAGCGGAAGCCGCAATCGCGGCAGAATGCTTTAAACGAACGATCATAGGTGGCCTCGCCCGCCTTCGAAAAAAAGCAGCCTGGAATTTGACCCGCAGCCCGATGATACGCGACACATTCGCAGCAGAGACCGCGCTTCCCGCATAAAGAGGTGCAGGTGCAGCCCGCCAGATTCTTTTCTTTATTTATACAGGTTGTCATTTGCTTATTTCTCAAGAATTTCTTCAATCTTCTCCACCAGCGTCATCATCTGTTCATTGGTGCCCACGGTAATGCGCAGGCAGTCTTTTGTCCGCGGCCCATCGAACCAGCGAACAAAAATATTGCGTTTTTTGAGCTCCTCAAAAAATTTCTTCGCGCCGGGCTTCGGCGGTTTCACCCACACGAAATTGGTTTCCGAAGGATATACCTTAAAACCGAGATCGTTCAGTTCCTTTGTGATCAGCTCGCGTGTTCCCTTTACCGCGGACGTGATCGCCGTCATCGTGCCGTCGTCCAGAATGGCCACACGCGCCAGCTCCTGTGTCAGCATATTGATATTATAGGAATCTTTAATCTTATAAAGAGCGTCGATCAGCGGTTTCGCCCCGATACAGTATCCGAAGCGGATTCCCGCCAGCGCGTAGGATTTTGAGAGCGTGCGCACAACCAGTACATTATCGTACTTCACAGCCAGCTCTATGCAGCTCTCTCGGGCGAAATCCACATAGGCCTCATCGATCACCACGACACCGGGAAAGGACTTAACAAACGCCTCCACCGTTTCCTTCGGGAACAGCATTCCGGTCGGGGCATTGGGGTTGGTTAAAAAGAATACAGAAGCTTCATAGTTTTCCGGCATCTGCCATTCAAAATTTTCGTCCAGTGCCACCGGGCGAACTTCTACATCCTCAATCTGCGCCAGAATCGGATAAAGCGAATACGACGGGTCAAAATACCCGACCGCTCCGGTGCGTTCGACAAATGCCCGGATGCAAAGTGCCAGAATTTCATCCGAGCCGTTGCCGGCAAAAATATTGCCGACGCCAACCTCATGTTTCTCGGCAATTACTTTGCGCACTTCCATACAGAGCGGATCGGGATACTTCGCCAGATTGGCGACATTGATTTCGTTGAGAATATCGCGGATTTCCGGCGAACAGAGCCACGGATTTTCATTCGTGTTCAGCTTAATGATCCCTTCGCCCTTCGGCTGTTCGCCGGGGACATAGCCGCTCATCGCTTCCACAGATTTTCTGATTAAATTTTTCATTTGCTGATTTCACTAATTGGACTGATCGGCATCAGACCGTGTCTAAAACACATTCTATTTCAGTGTCTGATCCTGCACAGATCAAGGGTTTTTCATATAGTGCAGAGAAAAAGAATGGCAGGATTTTTTTTCAAATCAACCTCACTCTGATTTTTTATCCTTAACCTGTTCAGACCTCGCAATAATATTTCCCGTCCTTTCATTTCATTAATACTCATACAGACTCATACAGGAACCGATTCGCTGCCGAGGCCCCGGTCTGCCATTGGTGCGGTATCCTGATTCATACACAGAATCCCATTGACAAGATCCTTCTGAAAATCTACCTATCATGGAGACGGTGCAGGGGGACTCCTGGAGTTGAGAAGGTAAAACCTGACCCTTTGAACCTGTCAGTTAAAACTGACGCAGGGAGCGGCCTATTGATTTGAAAACGGATACCTCCCCTTTTGTCGGGGGAGGTGTTTTTTTAGAGTGAGACAAATTTTATGCGGGGGGACTCTTCGGAGTTGAGAAGGTGGAACCTGACCCTTTGAACCTGTCGGTTAATACTGGCGCAGGGAAGCGGATCAATGAAAAGAATTGATACAGGTGCTTACCTCAGCGGGTAGGCACTTTTTATTTTTAAGGAAACTGCAGATGAAACATGTATTGTCGATTGCCGGGTCTGACTGCATTGGCGGCGCAGGCATCCAGGCGGATTTGAAAACATTTTCGGCACACGGGGTATACGGAATGAGCGTCATCGTTTCGGTTGTGGCGGAAAACACAGTCCGTGTAATCGATGTGGAAGACATCACCCCTGCCATGATCGCAAAACAGATCGACGCCGTCTTTGAGGATGTGGTCGTCCATGCGGTGAAAATCGGCATGCTTTCTCACCCCTCCTGCATGGAAACGGTTGCAGAGAAGCTGCGGCAGTACCGGCCGGAACCTGTTGTCATCGATCCGGTTATGTTTGCAAAAAACGGATTTCCTCTTATGCCTCCGGAGGCGATATCAACACTTGTTTCGGAAATCGTGCCCTTAGCGAAACTTCTGACCCCGAATATTCCGGAAGCAGAAGCCCTGTCCGGTCTGAAGATTGTTTCGATCGCCGAGATGGAAGAGGCGGCAAAACGTATTCAAGCACTCGGCGCAGGCAACGTGCTCGTGAAAGGCGGGCATCGCATGGAAGACGCCCTGGATCTGCTGTATGACGGAACCGATTTTTATCGGTTCCCCGGGGAACGGATCAACACGAAAAACACCCATGGAACCGGTTGCACCTATTCTGCGGCCATCGCTTCGAATCTGGCATTAGGCCTGGCATTGCCAAGTGCTGTTGAACAGGCAA
This sequence comes from Verrucomicrobiota bacterium, assembly GCA_030153935.1. Taxonomy (GTDB): domain Bacteria; phylum Verrucomicrobiota; class Kiritimatiellia; order Kiritimatiellales; family Tichowtungiaceae; genus Tichowtungia. The sequence continues at coordinate 24,343 of JASKKX010000018.1, forward strand.
AATCCTACGTAACCACAGCAATCAGGCACTCCCTTGCCATCGGCAAAGGCTGCGGACCGACCCATCATTTCTACGATCTCTATCGTCATGGGCTGCAGCCGCGCAGCGATTTCAGAGAGGAGACAGAATGACAAATCACCCCGTAACAGAGATTATCGAGGCGCTCGGCCGGCTGCGTCTTGAAAAGCCGTTAGTTCATCATCTGACCAACTATGTAACGGTCAACGACTGCGCCAACTGTGTGCTGGCCATCGGGGGGTCACCGATCATGGCCGATGAAACGGACGAAGTGGAAGAAATCGTATCCATCGCCTCTTCTCTGGTGATCAATATCGGCACATCGAACCGCCGGACCCTGGAATCCATGGTCACCGCCGGCCGCAAAGCACGGAAACTCGGCATACCGTCCGTGCTGGATCCGGTCGGGGCAGGAGCCTCTTTATACCGCACACAGGCCGCTGAGCGTCTGATTAGAGAAACCGGCCCGGCGGTCATCCGGGGAAACAGTTCCGAAATACGGTGTATTGCCGGACTTTCCGCCGCGACAAGAGGAGTGGATGCCGCGGCGGAAGATACCGCACAGGGATTGAAAGCAGACATTGAAACGGTCTCTTCCCTGGCCAAACACCTGAAATGCGTTATCGCTCTTACCGGTGCCGTCGATATCGTATCGGACGGAGACCGGACCGCCTGGATTGAAAACGGCCATCCCCGCCTTTCCGCAGTCACAGGAACCGGCTGCATGTGTACCTCCCTGATTGGAGCCTTCTGCGGTTCCACTTCGGACCCGTTTATTGCCGCAGTGGGGGGCATCCTCTGCACGGGAGTGGCGGGAGAACTCGCCGCAGAAGAAACGGCCGCCCGGGGGACCGGCAGCTTCCATTCCGCCCTCATTGATCAGATCAGCCTGATGGACGGGGACACCATCACCGAAAAGGCCAGACTCCATGTCAGCTGACACCGAACGCCGTATTTCATCGCTCAGTCTGCTGGGAATATGGTTCGGAGCAGCCATATCCATCGCAGAAATTCTTACCGGAGCCCTGCTCGCCCCGCTGGGACTCGCGACAGGTATTGCAACCATTCTGATCGGACACCTGATCGGTGCCTGCATTCTCTTTCCGGCCGGAATCATCGGCGCCCGGCGAAACATGACCTCAATGGAATCCACCCGGCTCTCTTTCGGCGTGTACGGTTCCTGCGGATTTTCTCTGCTGAATATCATCCAGCTGCTGGGATGGACCGCGATCATGATTGCCAGCGGGTCGAAGATATTCGATGAAGCGACTTCGCTACTTTTCGGATACAGCAATCAAACCCTGTGGAGCATCGGCATCGGCCTGTTCATCTGTATCTGGGTCGTCGTCGGGCTGAAAAACCTGTCGAAAATCAATGCCGTGGTCGTCAGTCTGCTGTTTCTGTTCTGCATACTGCTGGGCTTTGTGATCTTCCGCAGCGGAACTCCGTTGAACGAATCCCCTGCAGGTTCGATGAGATTCGGCGGCGGGGTTGAACTGAGCGTGGTCATGTGCCTCTCCTGGCTGCCGCTGATTGCCGACTACACCCGTTCCGCACGCCGGGAAACCGCCGGAACCGCAATCAGTGTTCTCGGATACTGCGTCGGGAGCACGTTCATGTTTATCATTGGACTGGGAGCCGCCCTGTTTACCGAAACCTCCGATATCGGCAGAATTCTCACGGCGGCAGGGTTCGGCATCCCCGCGCTGTTCATCGTTTTCTTCTCTACGATCACCACGACATTTCTCGATGTGTACTCCGCCGGGGTCAGCTGCACCAATATCCGGCGGCATGCCAACGAAAGAACCGCGGCAGTCCTCGTCTGCATCGCAGGGGTTTTTCTGGCAATTTCTGTTTCCATGGACCGATTCGAAAACTTCCTCTACTTCATCGGCTCAGTGTTCGCGCCGCTGTATGCCGTATTGTTCACCGATTATTTCATTCTGCACCGCACAGGCAGTCCGCAGCGTACCTTCGATCTGCAGAACAGTCTTCTCTGGCTGGTCGGGTTCGCATTGTACCGGCTGCTGCTGCCGCATAACACGCCGGTGGGAACCACCACCCTGGTGATCATCCTGACCGGAGCAATCTGCATCCTCTTTCGCAAAGGAGAAGCGCTGTGGTATTCCCGAAAAATGAAATAGACTATTCGCTGTACGTAATAACAGACCGGGCGCTGATGAGTTCCGCCACCGTCGAAGAGTGCGTGGAACGCGCCATTGACGGCGGCTGCACGCTGGTCCAGCTGCGGGAAAAAGAAATTTCTTCGCTGAATTTTTATCATCTTGCCGAGCGGATCAACCGCATTTGCGACCGCCGCCGCGTACCGCTCATCATTAACGACCGGATCGACGTAGCCTTGGCGGTAGGGGCGGCCGGCGTCCATGTGGGACAGCGGGACCTGCCGGCCGGCGTCGTTCGCGGAGTCATTGGGAAAGACCGGTTGCTGGGGGTATCGGCCGTCACTCTGGAGCAGGCGGTGCAAGCTCAGACTGACGGCGCGGATTATCTCGGCGTCGGCGCGATGTTCCCCACCGGAACCAAAACCGATGCTGAAACCGTTACGATGGAAGAGCTGAAGAAAATCCGCGAAGCGGTTTCCATTCCGCTCGTCGTCATCGGCGGCATCAATGAACAAACCGTTCCGCTATTCAAAGGAACCGGAATCGACGGCCTCGCCGTCGTCTCCGCAGTGATCTCGGCTCAGGACATTGAAAAAGCCGCCCGGAAGATGAAGTCTCTATTTCAAAGGATCTGCTAAGAACTCCGGAACAACCTGCCCTGCCCCTACGTCTCCAGTCGAATCGTGGCGGAACGGGCGTGGGCGTCGAGAGTTTCAACACGGCTGAACGCTTCAACCACGGATACCGTTTCTTCGAGGTCTTTTTTGGTGAAGTGAATCAGGCTGACGCGGCGGCGGAAGTCCTCAACCGTCAGACCGGAGAAGAAGGCCGCCGTGCCGCCGGTGGGCAGCACGTGACTTGGACCGGCGGCGAAATCACCGACGGCTTCCGGCGTCCACGGTCCGATGAAAATCGCGCCGGCCGTATGAATTTTTTTCGCCGTGCGTTCTGCGTTTCTAACCATCACTTCCATATGTTCCGGAGCAAAGCGGTTGCAGAGTTCCACGCCGGTTTCAATGTCCGCAACGACAACCAGCAGGCAGCCGCGCGCCAGAACGCGGGAAACCGGTTTTCTGCGCGTCAGCTTTGCAGACTGCACACCGATTTCATTCCGGACGGCTTCCGCCAGTTTTGCCGACGTGGTGATCAGCAGTGCTTTTTCGGAACCGGTGCCGTGTTCGGCCTGCGAGAGCAGGTCGGCGGCGACGTGCGCCGGTTTGGCGGAGTCATCGGCCAGTACGGCGATTTCGCTGGGCCCGGCCACCATATCCAGGGCAACGTCGCCGTAAACCAGCCGTTTGGCCGCAGTGACATACGGCCCGCCGGGGCCGACGATTTTCTGCACTTTGGCGATCGTTTCCGTGCCGTACGCCATGGCTCCGACAGCCTGAATGCCGCCGACCTTGTAAATTTCAGTCGCACCGGCCAGGTCGAGCGCGTAAAGGATGTAGGGATTCACGCCGCCTTCTTCCGCTGTGGCAGGCGTGCAGGCAATCCGCTCGGGAACCCCGGCCACTGCGGCGAGTGTAAGCGTCATCAGAGCGGTTGAGGCCAGCGGGGCGGTTCCCCCGGGAATATAGGCGCCGATCCGGTCGAGCGGGACAAATTTTTCTCCGAGCCAGCCGCCCTGCGGGGCCGGGATTTTCCAGTCTTTACGCAATCCGGCAACGGCAAAATCCGCGATGCGTTTGTGCGCTTCTTTGGCCGCTTTCTTAAATTCAGCATCAACCGATTTTTTCGCCGCGGCGATTTCAGCTTTGGTAACACGAAGTGTGGCGAGCGTAACCGTTGAGCGGTCAAACTGTCTGGCGTACTTGACGACGGCACTGTCCCCGCGCTTTTTGATATCGGCCAGAACCGTCGCGGCGATTTGGTCCGCCCCCTTTTCGACCGGAGGCCGGAGCAGGAAGTCTTCAATTTTTGTCGAGCGTCCGTTGGTGCTGTATTCTAAAATAGGTGCATCTGTTTTTTTCATGTTTTTTTCAGCTGGTTTCCAGTGGTTGGAAAAAAATCTAAAGGATTTTTCCAAAGCTGGGAACTTTTTCGTCAGATTTTTCCACGGAACGAAAATCCGGACTGTCCGCAGCGCCAAACTGCGGAGAGAGCAGAACACACGAGAAGGCGGTTACACCGCCTTAAAGATGGCGGCGTCCGTTGGATTGACCATCGCACACCCTTTGCAGGCGGCGCATTTTCCCCCGCCGATTTTTTCAATCTTTCCCTTGCGTTCCAGCATCTGGAGCATTCCTTCCATCGCAGCGGAATCGGTCTCGAAATGAAGGGCTAATTCCGCGACAGAAGCGGCTCCCCGTTCCTTGAGCCAGATTGTGATTTGAGTGAGCATTATCGTACCCTGATTTTTGCCGCGGATTCTTTAGAGATGATGTAGCGTCCATCGCCGGCCGCGACAACCATGTTGGCGTCACCGGGACGGTTTTCGACAACACGAACAGCTGCTCCCGTACACAATCCCATCTCCAGTGTTTTGCGGTCGCTGTTCGAGATGACCGTTACTTCCACTCCCTGGGTGAATTTTTCCAGGGGGTGCGCACGACAACGATCCTGACCGCCGTGGCGGGCAGTGCCATTGCAGGCACGATGTCTGTGCCGAGGTCCTTTTCCAAAGAATGATTTAAACATAAAGTTCCTATCCGGTCGCAGTTTTTGTCCGGGCGGTCAATTTCATACCAGCATAGAACACCACCAGCACTCCGACAAGTCCGACGGTCCATGCCACCGATGATCCCGGATGGGCATGAAGGGTTGCCAGCTGATAAAAGAGTGTTGCCACAATCCACGCAAGTCCACTGAGATAGAAAAAGGCAAAAGTCATCCAGCGCCAGCCGGTTTCCCGATAGATTGCTGCAATGGTCGCAATACAGGGAGCATAAATGAGAATAAAGAGCAGATAGGCAATCGCCGCCGCCCGGCCGTTGAAATAATGCTGAAGTGAACTCAACGTTCCGGTTGATGTTTCGAGCGCTGCTGCAGCAGTCTCTGCGTCTTCAACATCGTTGGCGGCAGCTAATCCGAGCGGGTCAACAATTGCGCCGGAAAAACCTGCGAACGCCGCGGGAATTGATGCGAACGCCTCACCGATGCCCCCCCATAAATTGAAGGGTTTTTCTTCCACCCCCTCACCACCGGCTTCAGCCGCATCAAGCTGGGTGTACAGTGCATCCAGTGTTCCGACCACGGCCTCTTTGGCAAAAATACCGGTAAAAAGCCCGACCGTTGCGGGCCAGTTTTCATCGGTAATGCCCATTGGATGAAAAATCGGAGTAATCGATTTGCCGATATGACTGAGCAGAGAGTTCTCGCTGTCCTCGTTCCCAAAGGAACCCTCTGTCCCGATGGTGTTCAGAAAACTCAGAATGACAACAATCGGCAGGATGACTTTGCCGGCTCGAAAAATGAATCCTTTCAACTTATTCCAGGTGTGCTGCATAATCCCGTTGAAAGTCGGAATATGGTATGGCGGAAGCTCCATAACAAAGGTAGCGGCCTCTCCCTTCAGCAGCGTTTTACGCAACAGCAATCCCGTCAGCACACTCAGCACAATACCAGTCAGATAGATGCCGAAAATCAGCGCACTTCCGGAATGCGGAAAGAAGGCTGCGGCAAACAGGATGTAGACCGGCAGGCGCGCCCCGCAGGACATGAACGGATTCATCATCACCGTCATCGTCCGGTCGCGCTCGTTTTCGAGTGTGCGGGCAGCCATAATTCCAGGAACATTGCAGCCGAACCCGACGAGCATTGGCAGGAAGGCCTTTCCGGGCAGTCCAATCGCACGCAGCAGACGGTCCATCACAAAAGCGGCACGAGCCATATAACCGGAATCCTCCAAAACAGAAAGACACAGAAAGATAAAGAAAATCGGGGGGACAAAGGTGGAGATCGTCTGAATCCCGCCACCGATTCCGCTGGCAAACAGTGTTGTCAACCACTCGGGGGAATGCAGCGCCGAAAGCAGTGAAGCAAAACCGTCCACAAAGAGGGTGCCGAAAAAGATGTCAAAAAAGTCGATAAATCCTCCACCGACATTTGTGGTGAGCAGGAATACAAAATACATGACAACAAGAAAAATCGGAATTCCGAAAATCCGGTTCAGCACCACCTTGTCAATGGCATCTGAAATCGTTCGGCGCACCTGCGAAGTGCGTTTGACCACATCCTTGGCCAGTCCGTGAATGAACCCGTATCGACCGTCGGCAACAACGACATCTATATCGTCACCGACATGGTGAAGGATCCGCGCGGAGGCTTTTTGCACGATTTCGGCAAATGCACCTTGTGTGATTTCTTCTGCCAGAGCATCTCCTTCAAGCAGCTTGATTGACAGCCAGCGGGGATCCACATTCGCGTCCAGAGAAACCTGCGTCACTTCTTTGTGCAGATCGATCAATACAGCTTCCACTTCGCTGTCATATTCCACTTTTGTCGGGGAAATGGCTTTGGTGCGGGTCATGGACAGAACGGCGTCCTTGAGACGGCCCATTCCCTCGCGCCGAGACGCAACCAGCGGCACCACCGGACAGCCGAGATGTTTTTCCAGGTGCTCAATGTCAATTTGAATTTTGCGCTGCTTCGCCACGTCCATCATATTCAGCGCAACCACCACCGGCACACGCATTTCGAGCAATTGAGTCGTAAGATAAAGATTTCGTTCCAGATTGGTTGCATCCAGAATATTCACGACAACATCGGGTTTTTCTTTCAGAATGTATTCGCGCGAAACTTTTTCATCGACTGAATAGGCCGAAAAAGAATAAATCCCCGGCAAATCAACGACCCGGATGTTCGTTCCTTCGTACGAATAATGCCCTTCCAGGCGTTCCACCGTCACCCCCGGCCAGTTGCCGACACGTTGCCGCGAACCGGTCAGCGCGTTAAAAAGAGTCGTCTTTCCGCAGTTCGGGTTTCCTGCAAGCGCTATGGTGATCTCCTTCTTCATCAAATTTTCTCCACCTCCAGCGCATCGGCTTCAGCTCTGCGTAAAGTCAAACTTGATCCATTAATGGAAATTTCTGCCGGATCTCCCAGAGGGGCCATGCGCACCAGCGTAAACTTCGTGCCCTTAATCAACCCCATCTGGAGAAGTTTCTGTCGGTAACTGCGATCCATCGTACTGTATCCACTTACCTGTCCGACATCTCCTGCCTTCATCTCTTTCAGTTTCATAGCGGCTCCTGTTAATATAAAATCCTTATATCACTAGCGGAATAAGGATTTAATTGCAATTAGAATTCAAGAGCCAGCTGGATCGTAACAATATCCGCATCTTCTTCGCCCGGATTGAAATCCTCTTTCGGCGAGACCTGCACCGTAAAAATCGGTTTTTCGCGAACCAATCGGCCCCATCGTTGGACTCTTCATAGCGCCCGGCGCTTCGATCCGATCCGGAAGAGCCACCCCAAGATCCGGATTCAGGGATTCAGATTCAGACCGGTATTCTCCCCGTCCACGTCAATCTCGTCCA
>JASKKX010000079.1 GCA_030153935.1 Verrucomicrobiota bacterium
ACACAGAGGACACGGAGCTTAGCCGAATTAATTCTCACCGTTACTGTCTCTTCTTCTCTCTGATCTCTACTTCAACGCAGCGGGTGGTGAGAGTCTTTCTTTCCTCTGTGTTCTTCGTGCCTTGAGCGAGGTTACGAGCGGGTGAGAAATAATCTCTCACAGAGACACAGAGGGCACGGAGTTCATTCACCTCTCATTTCACCGAATCAGTTCCGTTCACTGAGCCGCCGTTACTGAAAGCGGCGCAGAAAATCTTCGTACGCCCGTCGGATCCCTTCCCGCAAAGAAACTTTCGGTTTCCAGCCCAGAGCTTTCATTCTGGACGAGTCCATGAGCTTCCGCGGCGTTCCGTCGGGTTTCGAGGTGTCCCACGTAATCTTCCCCTCGAAACCGATGATCCCCCGCACGGTTTCCGCGAGGTCCCGGATCGTCACTTCCTCGCCCGAACCGACATTGATGTGCGACTGCACCGTTCCGGAATCGTCCGTGAAGGCCAGGTCTTCATAATTTGCATTTTCGACAAGAAACACGCAGGCCTCAGCCAGATCGTCACTGTAAAGGAATTCCCGGAGAGGCGTACCGCTGCCCCAGAGCGCGAGGGTGACGCCTCGCGTCTCTGCAGACTGCGGGAGGTGGGATGCAGACTGTGTAATGCCGGACTTGGCAAGCCATTGGAAAAGGTCCTCGCGGGAGGTTCCTTTACGTTCTACATTCAACATTCCACTTTCTACGCGGCGGTTTTCGTATTCGAACACACGGCGCAGCTCGTCAAAACCGCTGTCTTCGAGCGATTTTGCGAGGTGTATCTTGCGGATCATCGCCGGAAGGACATGCGAGTTTTCGGGATGATAATTGTCACCGGGACCGTACAGGTTGGTTGGCATCGCGGAAATAAAGTTGGTCCCGTACTGCCGGTTGCAGGCATCGCACAGGCGGATTCCGACAATCTTGGCGATGGCATACGGCTCATTCGTTGGCTCCAGCGGCCCGGTCAGCAGCGCTTCTTCTTTGATCGGCTGCCGTGCCCGTTTCGGATAGATGCAGCTCGATCCGAGGAACAGCAGCTTTTTGACTCCGTGTCTGTGCGCCGCATGGATGACGTTCATTTCGATCATGGTATTTTCATAAATGAACTGCCCGCGATAAAGATTGTTGGCCTGGATGCCGCCGACTTTGGCTGCGGCAAGAATAACGTATTCCGGCTTTTCTGCCGCAAAGAATTCGTTGACCGCCTGCTGGTTGGTCAGATCCAGCTCACCATGTGTTCGCCCGATGAGGTTTGTACAGCCGTGCCGTTCAAACGACCGCCGGATGCTGCCGCCCACCAGGCCTGAGTGACCCGCGATGTAAATTTTTGAATTACGTTCCATTCGTCACTCCATTCAATCGTTGAAACGGCGCGTTCGCGCCTCGTTAAAATGCGGCAGGGCCGCTCGTTAAACATCGTTAAAGTCGAGCGAGCGCGGGAAACACCATCATCAGAGCAATCTGAATTCCCGTTTTCCAGCTGCTTGTTTTTTGGAGATGTTTGATTCGTCCCCAGCAGAGTTGCGAGTCCCTCACACAGAGATTATGCGCCTCTTTAAATTGCGTCCCGGTGATGTATTTCTGATCTACTGTCAGATAGAGCATACTGCGAACTTCACCGGCAGAGCCGCGTGCGATAAAAAGAAATTTGGTGAAATCCTTGTTACTCCCGCGCTCAAACCCTTCAGCGATATTGTTCATTACCGAAACAGCCGCCCGCTGAATCTGATCTTTAAACCCGTAATCTTTACCCATCGAAGTTTCATGGCCATAGACATAAACCAGATTCGCCAATTCCCACCCCCATCTTCCACGCATCTAAATCTTCAAACCGATCGGCCATAATATACTCCGTTAAAACGCGGCAAAGCCGCTCGTTGAAGCCGTTAAAATCCTTTGTGGTAGCTTTCGCCATCAAGCAGGCGGAGGTCGCCCTCCGTCATAATTTCAACAAGCTCTTCAAACCGGACCGTCGGCTTCCAGCCGAGCTGTTTTTCTGCCCTGGCCGGATTCCCCAGCAGCAGCTCGACTTCCGCCGGACGGTAGTAGCGTTCGTCCATGCGGATTATCACATCACCGGTGGCTTTGTTTTTCCCGACCTCGTCAACGCCCGCGCCTTCCCATGCGATCTGAATACCGACGTACCCGAAAGCCTTCTCAATGAAATCACGGACGGTGTGCATTTCGTTGGTCGCAACGACATAATCATCCGGAGTGTCCTGCTGGAGCATGCGCCACATCGCGTCCACATAGTCGGGGGCATAGCCCCAGTCGCGCCGGGCGTTGATGTTCCCCAGGTAGAGGCATTTCTGCAGACCGCGCGAGATCCGGGCGACCGCCATGGTGATCTTGCGGGTGACAAAGGTTTCGCCGCGGCGGGGCGATTCATGATTAAAAAGAATCCCGTTGCAGGCATGCAGGCCATAGGACTCACGGTAGTTTTTTACAATCCAGAATCCGTACTGCTTGGCAACGCCGTATGGCGATCGCGGATAAAACGGGGTGGTTTCCGTCTGCGGAACCTCCTGCACTTTGCCGTAGAGCTCCGAAGTGGACGCCTGATAGAAGCGGCAGTCCACTTTGGTTTCGCGGATCGAATCAAGCAGCCGAAGTGTTCCGAGAGCGTCCACTTCGGCGGTGTATTCCGGAACTTCGAAGGAGACCTGCACGTGCGACTGCGCACCGAGGTTGTAGATTTCCGCCGGTTTAATTTTCTCGATCAAGCGGTTGAGGTTGCTGGAATCCGTCAGATCACCATAATGCAGAAACATCTTTACGCCGGTTTCGTGACGGTCTTTGTAGAGGTGGTCGATCCGATCCGTATTGAAGGAGCTGGCCCGGCGGATGATGCCGTGAACCTCATAGCCTTTATCGAGCAGCAGCTCGACCAGATAGGATCCGTCCTGCCCGGTAATTCCGGTGATAAGTGCTTTTTTCATGAGCCGCCTTTGGTTCCGTCTGAAGCGGAAGTTTCAAGGAACAAACCGCCTTCGTCAGATATTAAAATACTGTTTATACCACTCTACAAACTGATGCAGCCCCTCTTCCATTGAAACTTTCGGCTGATAGCCGAGCTTCTGCCGGGCGCTGGTGATATCCGCAAAAGTGACTGGCACGTCGCCCGGCTGCATGGGCAGCATCTTCATCTGCGGTTCAATACCCAGCGCATCGGCCAGCGTCTGAATGAACGCCATCAGCTTTTCCGGCCGGTTGTTGCCCAGATTGAAAATTTCGTACGGGGCCAGTCCGCCGGCAAACAGCGCCGCCTTCACGCCGGCCACGATGTCGGTGATGTACGTGAAGTCGCGTTCCATTTTTCCTTTATTAAACACCTGGATCGGTTTGTTTTTCAACATCGCTTCTGTAAACAGCCAATAGGCCATATCCGGCCGGCCCCACGGGCCGTACACGGTGAAGAAGCGCAGGCCGACCGTCTGCAAGCCGTATAAATGCGTATAGGCATGACTCATCAGCTCATCGGCTTTTTTCGTCGCCGCATACAGACTGACCGGATGATCGACCGGATCGGACTCACTGAACGGCACTTTTCTGTTCCCGCCGTACACGCTGGAGCTGGAGGCATAAACCAGACGGGAAATCTGTGCATGACGACAGGCCTCCAGGATCTTGAGATGTCCTTCAAGATTTGACTGCTGATAAGCGAACGGGTTCTCAATCGAATAGCGCACCCCGGCCTGCGCCGCCAAATGACAAACCCTGTCGGGTTTGTGCTGTTGAACGTTGGATGTGAGAAGTTGAAAGTCGGCAAGATCGCCACGAATGAGAGTGAACCCGGCGCGTTTTTCGAGCCGGGCGCAGCGCGCTTCTTTCAGTGAAACCGCATAGTAATCATTAAAGTTATCGAGCCCGACCACTTCGTGACCCTCATCCAGCAGTGACTCCGCCAGATGCATGCCGATAAATCCCGCAACGCCTGTCACCAGTATTTTCATAATAAAACGCTGAACCGTTAACGCCGGTCGGATGTTGAACCGCCGGCTTCTGTTTTCTGCCCTGCGGGCAAGCTGCCGCCCCCGGTCACTCGGGGCATTCTGCCCGAAACCGTCCCTTTTCTTTTCATCTGTATGGTTACCAAGGTTATTTTCTGACCCTTGATCCGCCGCAGGTTACGTGATCGGCTCCAGGCTCTCCGCCGGCACTTCGATTTTCACCATCGTACCCATCAGTTCCATGAGAATTTTTACCCGTTCGCCACCCGGCAGCACCTGTGACACGACGGCATGAAGTCCGCGCAGTGCCCCGGTGGCGACGATCGTTTCATCCCCTGCTTTCAGCTCCGGGCCGGGGATCACAAGGGTCCCGTCCACTTCACTGCGCAGAAAATCAATGGCGGATACCGGAACCGCCGCATATTCCCCTCCGAAACGAACCAGCCCACGCACCCCGATCGCCGCGGAAACGGCGCGCAGCAGCTCAACCGCATCAAACCGGGCAAAGATGTAGCCGGGGAAAAGAGACTCCTCGAACCAGACCCTGCCGCGAGGCATCCGCCGCTGAAACCGGATTCTCGGAGCAAACACCTCCACGCCGGCCAGCCGCCTGAGCTGACCGGCGGCGATGTGTTCCCGTTTGGCCTGCGTGCGGATACATCGCCAGGGAATTTGAATATCGTCCGTTTTGTTCATTGGCAATCAGGTTGGCTTATTTTCTGTTTTTTTAAGTGCGGCGGCATCTCAACTATTTTCTGAATTCAGCGTTTTCTCTTTATAACACGTTTCCGGCAGTTTTTCTTAAATTCACTCACTTCCCGGCGATTCAGATTCTCTGTTCTCAATCCGGCTTGATTAAGTTCAGGGCAAAAGGCAGCAGAGCATTCGCGCGTTTCTGCCATCCCCTGAGCCGATCAATCCGGTCGATAAAAAATGCATTGTCCGCCTCGGCCTGTGCCAGATCTTCGAGCCGGGCCATGCGCTCTTTTCCGTTTTCCAGATACGGTCGGATCTGCTCGTTTACAAATCCGCTGACAATTTTCCGCAGGGCGGACTCCGCCGTGAAAAAGTCGCGCCGGTCCCCCGGAACATAAGTGGTATTGACGGCCCCGAACGAACGGAGAATTTTGAGGCCCTGACTGGTCGACCCTTTACTGATCCGCAGTTTACGCATCAGATCCTCGATGCACATCGGTTCGGGGGAAATAAAAAGAATGCCGTAAAGCTCCCCGACAGATCGGGGCAGGCTCAGCACAGCGGCGATCCGGACAAAGACATCGACCATCTCTTTTTCGAGTTCTGAAAGAATGGCTTTTATGGCGGACTCTCCTGAAATTCAGATTGTTCAGAAAATAATGAACAACGCAGTTTTCGGCAAGTTAAATGGCCGTTAACTTCCGGTCAGCCCGGCCCCGCTTTTCCGAAGACGTGGAAAAAACGCCCCCTTTGATCGTCGCGGTCTGGCACCCCCCGCTTAAAAACGCCTTGACCCTCTCCCGCCGAGAGCGTAAATTAACGACTTTGCAGTTGGTCTCTGGTAAGAGAGTGGGCCCCGGGCCCGCTCTTTTTTGCTCCGGGGCCTGATTGTTAAGCTTTTTGAAATCGGGAGGGGACATGAACAGCGAATTGAGTGCCGTTGTGGAATATATGGAGCGTGAACGCGGGGTCGATCGCGAAGTGATTATCGAAGCGATTGAATCCGCCTTGCAGAGCGCGGCCAATAAAAACTCGACCGATGCGGAGAGTCTCCGGGTTCAGATCGATCGGAAAACACTTGATATCCATGCGTTTGCAACCAAAAAAGTCGTTCTGAGCGTTACGGATCGTTACAATGAGGTCAGCCTGGCGGAAGCCCGTCGCACCGACCCGTCCGCACAGCTCGATGAAATGATTGAAATTGAGTCTACTCCGCGCAATTTCGGGCGAATCGCCGCCCAGACGGCCAAACAAACTATCCTGCAGCGTATCCGGCAGGCGGAAAAAAGCCGTATTTTTGAGGACTACAAAGATCGCATCGGAGAAATCGTTACCGGCTCCGTCCGCCGCTTCGAACGCAGCACGGTCATCGTTGAACTGGACCACGGGGCGGAAGGCGTCATGCCGTCCAAAGAACGGGTGCCGACGGAAGAATATGAGGTTGGGGAGCGGATTCGCGCCTATATCCTCTCGATAAAAGAGCGCGAGTCCGGCCCTGAGATCATCCTCTCGCGCGCCCACCCCGACTTTGTCCGCCGCCTTTTTGAACTGGAAGTCTCGGAAATCGCCGACGGCACCATGGAAATCCGCGGCATCGCCCGCGAAGCCGGCTATCGCAGCAAAGTGGCGGTCATTTCGCACGACGAACGCGTCGATCCGGTGGGGGCCTGCGTCGGCATTCGCGGAATGCGGGTTAAAAATATTGTGCGCGAACTCAACGGAGAAAAAATTGACATCGTCCGCTGGAGCGATGATATTAAAACACTCGTCGTCAATGCGCTGGCTCCGGCAAAACTAAGAACGGTCGAGGTCGACGAGCCAACCCATACCGTCACCGTCACCGTTGAGGCCGACCAGCTCTCGCTGGCCATCGGCAAACGCGGCCAGAACGCCCGCCTCACGTCGAAGCTCATCGGCTGGCGGGTCGATATCCAAAAAGACGAAGAAGACATGAATTTTGAAGAACGCGTTGCTGCTGCCGTCGTCGGACTGGCCGCAGTGAAGGGCATTGGTGAAGAATGGGCGGAAAAACTGGTTTATGCCGGATTCCTCACCGTCGAAGGCATTATGGCTGCCGATTTGTCCGATCTCGAAGAAATCGAGGGCGTCACACCCGAACAGGCGCAGGCTCTCTGGAGTGCTGCGGAAAAAGCCTATACGGCAAAACATGGTGAAATTGCAGAATGAAAGTCCACGAATTAGCAACTGATCTGGATGTAAGCGTCGAAGAACTGCTTGAAATCCTCGGGGATGTCGAGATTCAGGCGGAAGACGGCGAAAGCATCCTCGCTGACAGCGAAGTCGCCATTGTCTGTGACGAACTCGGCTTCGCATCCATCGAAGAGGCCCGTGCCGCCAAGGAGATAAAAAACACTCCGCCTGTCGCAGCGCCCGTGCCGGAAGAAGAGCCACCCCCGGGCGAAGAACCGGTAGAGAAAGAGGATTCCGAAGAAGAGGAACTCCCCCGGATCCTCGTTTTTTCGAAACCGCAGATCGCGGTCAAAGAGCTGGCCGAAAAGATGCGGGTAAAGCCCAATCAGCTCATTGCCGAACTGATGAAGATGAATATTTTCGCGTCCATCACCCAGGACATCGACATCAAAATCGCCAAAAAAATCGGCGAAAAACACGGCTTTACCGTCGAACAGAAGAAAAAAGAAAAACCGCAGCCGAAAAAACCGGCGAAAACGGGGGCGCGCAAACCGGCGGCTCCGGTTGGAAAAGACCGGCCGGAAGATCTCGAAATCCGTCCGCCGATTGTCACGTTCATGGGACATGTCGATCACGGGAAAACGTCTCTTCTTGACCGCATTCGTCACACGAAGGTAGTCGAAGACGAGTCCGGCGGCATCACGCAGCATATCGGAGCCTACACGGTCGATATGGATGCGCGGCAGATTACCTTCCTGGACACACCTGGCCATGCCGCGTTTACCGCCATGCGGGCCCGCGGAGCTAATTTGACCGATATTGCAGTGGTGGTGGTGGCTGCCGATGACGGAGTGATGCCGCAGACCATCGAGGCCATCCGGCATGCGAAAGCCGCCGGGGTCTGTATCATCATCGCGATGAATAAAATGGACCTGCCCGGCATCAATCCGGATCGCGTCAAACAGCAGCTTAATGAGCACGGGGTAATGGTTGAAGACTGGGGCGGGAATATCGGCTGTATTCCGGTCAGTGCCGCAACCGGCGCCGGCATCGATGACCTGCTCGAGCGCATTACGCTGGAAGCCGAACTCCTCGAACTCAAGGCCAATAAACATAAACGAGCGGTCGGCTATGTGATTGAAGCCCAGATGGAGCCCGGCATGGGCCCTACCGCCACTCTGCTTGTCCGTGACGGGACCCTCAAGGTCGGCGACAACGTTCTTTGCGGCGCCCAATGGGGCCGCATTAAAGCCCTCATCAACGATCAGGGGAAAAAGGTCCGCACCGCCGGTCCTTCACACGCCGTCAAATGTCTCGGCCTCACCGGCGTTCCCGGCGCGGGAGATGAATTCACCGTCTGCGCCAGCAGCAAGGAAGCCAAAGGATTTTCTGAAGCGCTGCTGGCAGAAATCAAATCGAACGAGCTCAATCAGACCTCACGCAGCAAGCTGTCGCTCGATGATCTCTTTTCAAAAGTCGACGACGACGAAGTCAAGGAACTGCCGCTCATCATCAAGTGCGACGTACAGGGTTCTGTCGAGGCGATCGTTTCTTCCCTTGAAGGGATCAAAAGTGAAAAAGTGAAACTGAATATTCTGGTCAGCGATGTCGGCAACATCACCCCCAACGATGTCATGCTCGCCAGTGCCTCCAATGCGATTATTCTCGGCTTCCACGTCGCCAAAGAAAACGGCGTCACGGCGGCGGCCAAGCGCGAAGGAATTGAAATCCGTCTCTACAGTATTATCTATGAGCTGATCGAAGAAGTCGAATCCGCCATGAGCGGACTGCTCGAGCCCGAACTGCGCGAAACCTATCTCGGCAGAGCGGAAATCCGGCAGGTCTTTGACATGGGTAAACGCAATAAAATTGCAGGCTGTATGGTTGTTGAAGGCAAAATCACCTCCCGCGCCAGCATCCGCATCAAGCGCGGGAACGAAGTGCTTTACAAGGGAACGATCGGATCGCTCAAGCGCTTCCAGAACGATGCCGACGAAGTCCGTGACGGTCAGGAATGCGGGATTCGTCCCGATAATTTCACCCACTTTGAGGAAGGCGACGTCATCGAGGCCTATACGGTCGAAAAAGTCGCCCAGAAACTTTAGAAGAGAAAGATGAAATATGAAGAACAACGGATGAAACCAGATCGCTTCCTGTTTCAGAGTTTATAATTCATAATTCATA
>JASKKX010000080.1 GCA_030153935.1 Verrucomicrobiota bacterium
CCGGCGCGGCCGGTTTCCTGATAGTAGCCTTCCATATTTTTGGGGAGGTCGCCGTGCAGCACAAAGCGGACATTCGACTTGTCAATTCCCATGCCGAACGCAATCGTGGCCACTACCACATCCACCTCGTCGCGGTTAAACTGATCCTGATTCTCCTTGCGCTGCTTCGGCGTCAGCCCGGCGTGATAGGCCAGCGCCCGAACACCCTGTTCCTGCAAAAACTCAACGGTGGATTCAACGCTCTTGCGCGTCGTGCGGTAAATGATTCCGGACTCGCCCTTGTGCTCCCGCAGAAAACGCAGCAGTTGCAGATCGAGATTTTCCTTCGGAACCACCTGATAAAACAGATTCGGGCGATCAAACGACGCACGCGTCAGGTGCGGGTCGCGCAGGCCGAGCTTCGTGACAATATCTTTTGCCACCTGATGCGTCGCCGTCGCGGTAAAGGCCGCCACGGTTGCCGACGGGAATTCCGGAACAATCTTCGCCAGCAGCAGATAATCCGGACGGAAATCGTGGCCCCACTCCGAAATGCAATGCGCCTCGTCGATGGCAAAAAACACAACCTGGGCCGTCTTGAGCGTCGCCATAAACTCCGGCATCGCGAAGCGTTCCGGCGAAACATACAGCAGATCCAGCTCGCCCTGTGCGAGCTGCCGGAACACGCGCACCCGGTCGGCTGCCGACAGCGAACTGTTCAGAAACTCAGCCCGCAATCCGTTGGCCTGTGCCGCATCCACCTGATCCTTCATCAGCGAAATCAGCGGACTGATCACCACGCACAATCCGTCGAGGATGTGCGCCGGAAGCTGATAGCAGAGCGACTTGCCGCCGCCGGTCGGCATCACGGCGAACACATCGCGACCGGACAGAATCGTCGAGACAATCGCTTCCTGGTTCGGCCGAAAGCTCCGGAACCCGAAGACCTGATGCAGCGTCTCGTGCAAATCAAATGAACCCGGGTTGTTTTTTACAGTCATAAGGCTATTTCAGGAAGTGCCGAACGAGGGCTTTATCACGGGGAAAAATAATATCGAAGCATCCGGGATGAGGAATGCCGGTATCGACGGCAGGAGCATAAGCGACATTGCGCAACAGCAGGTATTTAGCGGAATATTCCTGAAGAAGTCCGGCAAATTCCATCACCTTGCCGTTCTCAATCATCTCCACAATCACCCGACGGCTGAGATATTTTTCGAGCACCGGCTCATAGGCATTGGGAACGGCTTCTATGAGCGTGCTGCCGACCTGAGCTACCTGCCTATCGGCTCCGGCGACTCTGCCGATCAGCGTTTTTGTTTTAAGCGTGCCCAGCAACATACCGAAGGCCTGAGAAACCGCATCGCGCAGCGTATTAAAAACATTCCAGAGCCAGCGACGGAGGCGACGCGGAAACGACGGATTGGCAACGCGCTGAATCTCTTTGTGCCACTGGTCGTATTCCGCCGTGCCGACGGCAGGCGGCGGCTGAAGGATTTTTTTAATTCCGTCAATCTCCGGCATATAAAGCACATAACTGGCCTTGACGAGGCCGTCCGCGCCGGCCATCGGGCTTTCAAATATCAGCTCTATGGCTTGGGGATAAACCGCGAAGCGCCCCCAAAGCCATTTCCCGGAGTTCATTTCGATGAGAACCGGCTTGCGGCTGAAATATTTGAGGCAGCGATCCCGCTTCCGCCGGGCAATGATCGCCCCGATCGTCGCTGCGGCAAACAGCAGAACTATCGGTAACCAGAAATTAAGCATCCTCCGTACTCCTTTATAAAAATTACGGAGCCCTTCTTACCACCTTCTCCAAGGTTTGGAAACCCGCATTCGATTTACCGGACACTCCGCAGGCAACGGAACCGGCGCAGTTAAAAACTTTCCACTCTGCCTGCGCCCTGTCGGGCGCTTCGATGTCATTTAATTTGGGGCAACCCGCCGGTTGGTTCTTCCGATTCCAACCATTCACATTCTCTTCGGGTTACAGTAAGCTGGGCGCACGGTACTTCATTCCGCCCGCCGGTGGCATGTAAAGCTGTACAAAAAAACAGCTGAACAACCTTGTCCCGGCGCGGAGACCTTGACTACCCTCTGCCTCCTGCCATGGAACCTGCTGAGATTAAGGATCAACTTGCGAACGTGCGGCAATCCCTCGACGGACTGCTCGTGCAGGATCGTGCGCATCTGCAATCGCTCCTGCGCAAGGCGGATCAGGCCCTGCGAACCGGTCAGCCGGCCGACCGGTTGCTCGAAACGCTGCTCCACCGGCAGAAGAAAGCCGTCGCGCGCGCGGAAAAGTACCGCCAGGTGACGCTCCGCGTCAGCTATCCGGAGAATCTGCCAATCTCCGGAAAACGGCAGGAAATCCGCGCGCTGATCGAGGCGCACCCCGTCGTGATCATCTGCGGAACCACCGGCTCGGGAAAAACCACCCAACTGCCGAAAATCGTCTATGAAGCCGGGCTGGGCCGAACCGGCCGCATCGGGGTCACCCAGCCGCGCCGGCTGGCGGCCACCGGCATGGCTCGCCGCGTAGCCGAAGAGATGCAAACCGACTACGGCAAAGGCGTCGGCTGTCAGGTGCGCTTCGACGACCAGACCTCCGACGAAACGCTGATTAAATTCATGACCGACGGCATTCTGCTGGCCGAAACCCGGCGCGACCGGTTGCTGACGCAGTATGAATGCATCGTCATCGATGAAGCGCACGAACGCAGCCTGAACATCGACTTCCTGCTCGGCTACCTGAAAACCATCCTGCCGAGCCGTCCCGACCTGAAAATAATCATCAGCTCAGCCACACTCGACGCCGCCGGCTTTTCCGCCTTTTTTGACAACGCCCCGGTCATCGAAGTGGAAGGCCGCACCTATCCGGTCGAAAACCTGTTCCTGCCGCCCGGCAAAGACGAAGATCTGTCCGACCATCTTCTCCGTGCCATGCGCTGGATCTCCGATATCGACAACCGGGGCGATGTGCTGATTTTCCTGCCCGGCGAACGCGAAATCCGCGAAGCAACCGACAAACTGAAAGGGCAGCAGTGGGATCAAACGGAAATTCTGCCGCTCTATGGACGACTGAGCCTCGGCGAACAGCAGCGCGTCTTTAAGACCGGCGGACGGCGGCGGATTATTCTGGCCACCAATGTGGCGGAAACCTCGATCACGATTCCCGGCATTCATTATGTCATCGACTCCGGACAGGTGCGCCTCAGCCGCTACAACCCGCGCACGCAGGTGCAAAGCCTGCAAATCGAACAGGTTTCGCGGGCCAGTGCCCTGCAGCGGCGCGGACGCTGCGGACGCGTCGCCGACGGGATCTGCATCTGCCTGTACGACAAGGAAACGTTCGACGACAGCGCGGCCTACACCGATCCGGAGATCCGCCGCACCTCGCTGGCCGGCGTCATTCTGCAAATGGATATTCTGCGGCTTCCCCCCGTCGAAAACTTTCCGTTTCTCGATCCGCCGCAGGCCGCGCTCATTCATGAAGGCTACAAAGCACTCTACGATCTCGGCGCAATCGATGAGCAGCGCAGGCTGACTCCGGCGGGGCGCGACATCGCCGCCTTTCCGGTCGACCCGCATCTCGCGCGCATGATTCTTCAGGCGCACAAAGAAGGTGCACTCGACGAAATCCTGATTCTCGTCGCCTTCCTCGCCATTCAGGATGTGCGCGAGCGCCCCGCCGAAAAAGCCGATGCCGCCGATCTGGCCCATAAGCAATGGATCGAACCAAAGTCGGACTTTCTCACCATCCTCAACCTCTGGAACTTCATCGAAAAAGAAAAAGGCGCGGGCGCTTCGCACAGCAAACTGCGCCGCCTCTGCCGGAAAAACTTCCTCAACTACCGCCGCGTACTGGAATGGAACAACCTGCGCAACGAACTGCAGCAGACCGTCCGGAATCTCAACTGGAAAGGCTCCGGCAGGAGCACGCCCGAACCGGTTCATTCCGATCTGATCCATCGCAGCCTGCTCGCCGGACTGCCCGCCAACATCGGCATTAAAGGCGAATCGAGCGAATTCACCGGCACACGCAGCCGCAGCTTCTTCATCTTTCCCGGCTCGGCGCTCTTCAGAAAACCGCCCCGCTGGGTCATGACGTTTGCGCTGGTCGAAACCGCCCGGCTCTACGCGCGCATCGTCGCGGAGATCGATCCCGCCTGGGTCGAACAGGTCGCTCCGCACCTCTGTAAAAAAGTGTACAGCCAGCCGCACTGGGACGCCGGCAACGGGTTTGTCTACGCCAGCGAATCGGTCCTCTCCGGCGGATTGCAGCTGATCAGCGACCGGCGCGTACACTACGGCCCGATCAACCCCGCCGCCGCCCGCGAAATCTTCATCCGCGACGCGCTGGTGCCCGGCAACCTGAACACACACGGCGGCTGGCTGAAAATCCACCGTCAGATGCTGGAAGAAATTCACGAGATGGAAGAAAAGCTGCGCCGCCCCGGCGCGTTTCTCGATACCGAGGCGATCTTCGCTCACTTCGACCGCATGCTGCCGCCGGATGTTTATTCCGTCCGGACTCTGGAAAAATGGATCCGCAAAACCCGCGCGCGGATCGCCATGCGCAAAGAAGACGCCCTCTTCCCACAAACCGATCAACTTCCCCCGGACGCCTTTCCCGATCGGATCGCCTTCGGCAGCGAATCCTTTCCGCTGCACTACACCTTCGCGCCCGGCGACGAACTCGACGGCGTCGCCTTGCTCTGCCCGAGCGATAAACTCAACCTCATTCCCGCCGGAGCCACCGACTGGCTGGTTCCGGGCCGTCTCGAAGAAAAAGTCGCCGCGCTCCTGCGCACACTGCCCAAAAACCTGCGCACCCGCATTCATCCCGTCGATCAGGTTGCTGAAGCGTTCCTGCACAGCTGCACCGGCACGCCCGACCGATCACTGACCGCCGCGCTTTCAACCTATCTTCAGAAACAGCACCGGCTGCCGGTCGATGCCGACGACTTCAATCCCGAGGCCCTGCCCGCCGACCTGCAGATGAAAATCATCGAAACCGACGGCGAAAAAATCGTCGAGGTTCACTCCGCCATCTCGGATCATCAGCGCCGGACCTTGCAGCGAACCGAAGCCGAGACCGCCTTTGCCGAATGGGAACGGCCGCCGAAAACGGCCTGGCCGAACGCGGAACTTCCGACTGAAGTCGTTGCGGACGGACCGGCCTCAACCCGCGGCTTTCCGGCGCTCTTCGCCGAAAGCGGCGGCGTCGGCGTACGGGTTTTCCTCAACCCTGTCAACGCCCGCTACAGCCACCGCGCCGGACTGGCCCGGCTGTTCCGTATCGTGCACGCGGATCCGGTGCAATACGTCAGCAAACGGCCGCCTCTCCATCCGATGCTGCAGCTCACGCTCTCGACCATCGACGAACATTTTCTATCCGACTTCATCGATCTCGCCATCGTTACAGCACTCACCGGAAACGACACCGTCGCCATCCGCGACGAAGCGGTATTTAAAACCCGCGCGGACGAGGCGCGCGCCGGGCTCTACCCGACCGCCGCCGAACTGGCCGCTAAACTCGAACTCGTGCTGGAACAGCGGCAGAAGATCATTGAGCAACTCGACGGACTTCCACCCGCCGCCCGCGACGATATTGAACTGCAGCTCAACGAGCTCTTCCGTCCCGGCTTTCTGAAAACCGAAGAGCTGTTCAGCCGTCTGCCGCGCTATCTGCGCGCCGTTCTCATCCGCATGGAGCGGATCGGCACGAATCCGACCGCCGATAAAAACAAACTGGCAGAAATTCAGCCCTTCCAAAACCGGCTTACGGAAAAAATGCTCGCGTGCGGCGACATCAGCCACGCCTGGGATCTGCTGGAGCTCGCCATGCTGCTGGAGGAATTCCGCGTCAACCGCTTTGCTCCCGAAGTCGGCACCGCGGTCAAAGTTTCCGCCAAGCGGCTCGACAAACAGTTCCAAACCCTGGAAACCGGCCTCTGAAGTTTTTCAAACCCTGGACGTCCGGCCTATGCTTCGAGCCGGTCGGCCTCTGCCAGCCATTCGGCTTCAAGGGCATTCAGTTTTCTGGTGATTTCGGCGAGCTGGATGCCGAGTGCGCTGTAGTCAAGACCGGGATCGCCGGAGGCCAGCTGTTCATTCAGGATCTGCTGTTCACCATGCAGTTTTTCCATATCCGCTTCCATCCTGCGCAGTGCCTTCTGCGCTTCGCGCTCAAGCGCGCGTTGCGCGCGCGCGGCTTTAGGCTTCGGGCTTTGAGTCTTAAGCTCCGGACTTTGGGCCGTCGACGCAGGACCCTGAACCGGCGGCAGTGCCGCCGTTTTCTCCAGATAGTAGTCGTAGTCGCCGGGATAGCTGACGACGCCCGCCGGACCGATGTGGATGATGTGATCGGCCGCACCGCGTACAAAGGCCACATCATGGCTGACGAAGCAGACGGTGCCCTGATAGTCACGAATGGCTTTTTCGAGCGCTTCGCGTCCGCGGATATCGAGGTTGGTGGTCGGTTCGTCAAGCAGCAGGAAGTTGGGCGGGTTGATGAAGATACGGGCGAAGGCAAGACGGATTTTTTCGCCGCCGCTGAGTACGCCGGAGGGCTTGCTGACGGCGTCGCCGCCGAAGCCGAATGAGCCGAGCAGTCCGCGCACTTCGCGCTCAGAGACCGCCGGGTTGGCATCGCGAACAATGTTGAGCAGTGTTTTTTCGGGCGGCATGGTTTCGGCGAAATCCTGCGACTGGTAGCCGGGAACCACGTTGTGCCCTGTGCTCAGCCTGCCCGCCTGCGGCGTCAGCGTGCCGGCCAGCAGGCGCAGCAGCGTGGTTTTGCCCATGCCGTTAAAGCCGACCAGCGCGATTTTCTGTCCGTGGCCGATCTCCAGATTCACATCGCGCAGAATCCAGCGTTTGCCGTCATAGGAAAAACTCATGTTTTCGACGGACATGATCTGCGCGCCGCAATGCGGTGGCGGCGGAATCCGCAGTTTGGAGAGGTTGGGTCCTGAAGACGGCGCGCGGACAACATCGAGCTTTTCGAGCATCTTGATGCGGCTCTGCACCTGAGAGGCTTTGGTGGCTTTGGCGCGGAAGCGGTTGATGAAACTTTCCAGATGCTCTTTCTGCTCCTGATAGTTGCGATAGGCGGCCGCCTGCTGCAGGTGACGCTGTTCGCGTTCCTTGATGTAATAGGTGTAGCCGCCGGAATACTTCACGGCACAGCCGCCGCTGATTTCAAGCGTGCGGTCCGTCAGCGACTCGAGCAGGTAGCGGTCATGCGAAATGAGCAGCATCGTGCCGTCGAAACCGCGCAGGAAGCGCTGGAGCCATTCGACAGCGGGCAGGTCGAGGTAATTGGACGGCTCGTCGAGCAGCAGAATGTCGGGTCGCGCAATCAGGGTGCGCACCAGTTCCGCACGCATCTGCCAGCCGCCGCTGAACGAGCGGAAGGGGTTCTCGAATTCGCTTTCCTTGAAGCCGAGGCCGCTCAGAGCGGCTTCGGCGCGCGCCTTCATGTCGTAGCCGCCGAGGTGTTCAAACTCGTGCTGCAGCTCGCCCAGCCGTTCCAGCCTGCGCGTCTGATCGTCGCCGGACGCCGTTTGCAGATCGTGTTCCAGCCGGTGAATTTCTGCCATGATGGTTTTCAGTTCAGGAACCGCATTGCAGGAATAATTGAGCAGGGAACCGTCCTGCGCGTGAGCGTGGAGCTGCTGGTGCAGGTGGCCGAGACGCACGTTTTTCGGCAGCACAATCTCGCCGCCGTCCGCCGACTGCTCGCCGGTGAGCAGGCTGAAAACCGTACTTTTTCCGGCACCGTTCGGGCCGACGACCCCGACGTGTTCGCCCGCATTAATGCGGAACGACACCCTGTCCAGCACCTCCTGGACACCGAACCGTTTGCTCACCTGAATAAAGTCGATCATGAAGCCGCAGAATGTAGCAGAACTTCCAGGGGTTGGAAACAGGCAGCAGCGGATTCTTCAGTTTTTTTCAGGAAATTGAAAAAAGCGGACCGGAATTTTCCTGCCGTTGAAAGCAGCTACAGGGTATCAAGCGGACTTTTGACTGCGTTCAGATCCTGATTCATCACATAAGTGTAACTCTCTGTCGTTTTGACGTCTTTGTGCCCCATCAGCTCCTGCACCAATTGTATGTTCTCCATACCGGTTTGAGCAGGCAGGGGAAAAGGATTTCGAGAATGGGCCCTTAAGCTCGTCGGAGAAATCCTTTTCCCCGTGAAACAGACGGACGGGGAAAAGAACTCTCTACCACCCGCTCCCGCTGGTCGCCGGAGGGGCTCCGAGGAACTTCCGAGGGGAGAGAGCGATGAAGGACTTCCGCCTGCATCAGCACCGTCGGCGGCTTCCGATGCCGCTTGCTGCGCACCGGCACCATTTTCCCGAAGTCAACATCCAGTACATCCCGGTAAAGAAACACAACCGCATTCAGCGCCCGCCGCTGAATAGAAGCCGCCACGCGGCCATGCGGTGCCAGATGGCTCAACCCGCGTTCCCCCTCTGCCGCGCCCAGTTCGACAGGATGTTTTTTATCCCCGTAAAACGTCAGAAAACGCCGGATCCATGTGCACAACAGGCCTGTTCCGTACGATAATACGCATAATGGGAATACCGCGCGGTTTCCTGAGCCTGGTCCCTCAATTTACGATCTTGGTTCGGATGAAATTTTCACTTATTTCCCATCAAATTCTGTTTGATATGCTCATATGCGGAAACAAACGTGAAAACAAGTTATAGAGGGGAAACAAAAGGAAAATTTTTCTGTTCTGTCGCTTTAATAACGTTATACTTAATTAACTCCCTAGTGTTCTGTCATGTAAATAGGTTTATTTAACTTTGTTCTTGCCCGGTTGATTTTTTCCAAAATGCTTTTCCCTTCCGCCACCCAGCGATAGGGCTTCGGCTTTGCATTGCGCTCCTCAATGTAAGCATGGATAGCCTTTTCCAGCCGCGACACACTCTCAAAACTCCCGTCCCGAATACATTCCTGCGTGATGTCGGCAAAAAACCGCTCCACAAGATTCAACCA
>JASKKX010000019.1 GCA_030153935.1 Verrucomicrobiota bacterium
ATAAAATTTTCTGCCGTTTAAACATCAAAGAATCCTATGCAAAAAACGGAGAAAATCAAACCCTGCCCACCTGCACCTGGCCGTTCATCAGCATCGGCAGCAAAAAGTCCCGCGGGTTCCTTAGCTGCTGGTTTTCTAAAAGGTTCTTTTGCTTCTTCGTATGCATGCATCGGTTGGATGACAGCATTAAATTGTTCCAAAATTGCCGCGTCGGGAACAACTGCATGGTGAGCATTTAAGAAGGAGTTGATTCCGCTGGTCTTCCCCCCCCCCCCAACCAAAAAGGATACCGTGATCATAGGCATCATTCCAAAGCGACGAAAAATAGAAAATCAAAGCAGGGTCCTTTAACGAAAAGGCTCTGCAAAAATTAGAACAAACCACTGGCGCATTAAATCGCGACAAAACCACATCACAAATTATCGCCAAGCGTCCTGTCGATTGAGTCGGGCTGCCACCGGAGATTTCGACAACAAAATCGTCTGGGTTCAAAATTTTGTGGATGGTCTTCTTCAGAATAAAACGGATTGGAGGGTTCAGGCTCCCCTTTCCGTTTAGGCCATTCAAATCTGCTCCACGCACACAGAATATTTTTTCCGTATAGTTCCCTTGAGTAGATTCTTTCCCCAGTCACCGCTTTTATCACTCTCAATAAAATCGATCAGTGCCGCATCATCCCACCTCTCGGGGGTGTCGCGTTTGAGGGCTGGGTTGTACACCATTTTTCCGCCGGAGGATTTGTAGGGGCGGCCGTTGGCGTCGGGAAAGTCGAACTGGACAAACCAGTAGTCGTAGAGCGTTTTGGCCATCGCCTCCAGCTCCGCATTGATCCGGTTGTTCAATTCAATCTTCGCATCAAGAGCCGACAGATCCAATCATGCTGAACAAAATATCCCACTTCGAAACAGCGCTCCTTTTTTGGATACCATCATAATCCTTTTGGGAAATATTATAGGTCGAAGACAAATCAAGAGTTCTGCCCAGAATATTTTTTGAAGTGACCAAAGGCGCCCCATTCACAGAGGACTTCGGTGTCGCATGCGTCCCATCAAAAACAGACGAACAATATTCAGACGCTGGAATCAACTCACTCATACCGCAACCCCCTGAGCTGATTTTTGATTTCGGATTCGAGGGATTTGGATTCGGTGAACAGAGAGTTCAAAAGGTTTTTCCAAGCATTGGAAAAAGTCTCTATTTTTCCAACGGTTGGAAAAAAGCAAGGGAGCAGGCTCAGCCTGCTTTCAGGGGGGAATGTCCCCGATAAAAATCGCTCCCAGGTGGAGCGGGCTCTCCGAGCACGCTTGGGTTCGCCCCAGAACTCAGCGACGGCAAACCCGCTCGGAGATCGGGTTCCACCCGGAAGAGTCAAATGATTGCAAAACGGAATTTGTTGTTGACCTGAACGGATCATGATTCGCCCTCCGGCTGGCGGGTGATAGATTCGAGCTGTTGTTTCAGCTCTTGTTTGCTGGGGAGGTAGAGCTGAGATTTTGCAGACCATGTCTGCCAAATCTCCAATTTCCGAGACGGTGTCTCAGATTTTTGGTCGCATTCACCAAGCATCAAAGATTCGCCAGACACTGTCTGGCGAATCTTCAATCCATTCGTCTCCAAGAAGTTGCCTAATTCGTCCGGCACTGTCGGACGATTTTTTTTCCTTTGCGGATCGAAAAACCTAACCATTTTCGTCTCCTGTTTCTTTACTTGAGGAACGCGACTCGAGGCGTTTTCGGGCGGACTGAATAGCACTGTGGAGTTTTTGTTCGAGCAGTTTGCGGGGCGGGAGCGCGGTCAGGTATTCAGCCACATGGATTCCGGATTGTCCCAGTTCCAGCAGCTCGACCAACTCTTGCTTTTTTCCGGCGCAGAGGATGATGCCGAGCGGTTCCGCCTCGGTTTCGCGCCGTTCGTGTTTGTTGAGCCAGCGCAGATAGAGCTCCATCTGCCCTTTGTATTCGGCCTTGAAATCGCCGACCGGAGTCGTTGATCTTTCATTCAACCGCCACCACGGTGTTGTACAGGCCGTAATGGGTCAGGCCCTCGTGGCTTTCAATGCCGGTGTAGCGGAGCGAAGCATCTTCATAGCGGCGAAAGGCAAATACGGCCTGATTCATCTGTTCGGTGTTGAACACTCGAAGGCGTACCAGCCGGTGGAAGCCCTCAACGGTCAGTCCGGTAACGGTCTGGAACAGGTCGGGCTCCAACTTGGTAATCACATCCTGCAAGGTGTTTTCGCGGAAATCGGTCAGGTACATAAATGCCGGGATCCGCGTTGCGAACTTGATCAGCTTTTCCTGAATGAGCCTGCGCCTGGCCTTGTACTCTTTTTCCTCGGCGGTGAGTTCTCGTTTCTCCTTCGGAGTCAGGTTCCCGTCTCTGGCCTTGTTCCTGAGCTCTTTGACCTTCTCGCTCTTGTTGATGATGGTTTCAATGAGGTTATCACCCAGCGAACGCCAGCCTTCAATGCGCTCCACGGCGGCCATTGCTTCGGGATTATCGAGAATGCGGCGCAGCGTGCCATTGTCCACATTCACGAGTACCGCGCTCTCCCACTTACGGGCCAGCAGCGTGGCCGAGGTGCCCGCCATCGCGATATCGAGAATACCTCCCGCGTCAATCTGCGTCATATTCGCGCCATCGTAGGCCAGCACGGGCAGGAAGGAAACGAGATCCCTGACTGCGGTTTCCGGGTTCGGTTCGTTGGGTGACAGGCCGATGCCGTACTCCGAGAGCTGCCGCAGAGCGCGTGTGGGCGCGAAGTCGAACACAAAACAGACGGGTTTAAGGATTTCTTCTTCATTCGGATCATCGCCGTTCGGGTTTTTAATCGACCACGGCGACTGCACGCGAAAAGCTGCCTGGAAATAGGTTTCCGGTGATGTGAGGTTGCGAAGCATCAGAATGGATGACCATTGAGGCACCGTGACCCCGGTGGTGAGCTTACCGCACGACAACACAATCGTTTTTGTATCGAAGCCGCTCCCAATCGCCTTGCGCACAGGCGGCAGCGCGTCCAGCCCGATCCCCGCCGAGGCCCCTGCGGAAACAACCACCTCGTAGTCGTGCCAGAAGGTATTTTGCCTCTCGGCCAGCAGGCTGGCCATGGCGTTGCAGGCCGCGACGTTGGGCAGAAACCAGAACGAATGCTGGAGATACGGAAGAAGCCGCACATCCGAATAAGGAAACGGCGGATGCGTTCCCATCTTCAAATGCTCTACCGATTGGGGCGCATACCCGCCCCGGATAATGTCCAGCCATTTTTGGACATCGTTCTTATGTTTGAACTGGGCCAGCACGCCTTTACCCGATGCCTCGAAAAATGCGTTGAGATCAAACTCGTCGAACTCACCGGCACTGGCGATGGCCAACAGCTCATCCGGCATCTGATAAGTCAGCAGGCGCATTTGCGGCAGAGCACCATAGGGATTTCGTTTGTTGGGATTCTTGGCCGCGAACTCTTCTTTGGCTCGCTGCTCATCGGTGTAGGTCCAGTTGAAAATCTGCTCCTCGATAAACTCGCCCGTGGCCAGCGCCTTAAACGGCGTGCCGGAAAGATAGAGATAAGCCCTGGTCGTGATCGGCAGGAACTCAGCTTCCTTCTCCGCCAGCTCGCTGAGATCCTCGTTCACGTTTTCAAGACCGTCGGCATACTCCAGTTTGGTTTCTTTCTGAGAATCTTCTTCTCCCTCGAACAGCTCCTTGGCTGTATCGCGCCATGCGCCGAAGTGGTATTCATCGAAAACCACCAGATCCCAGTTCACCTCGTGAATCCATTCGTTCCTGGGCTTGATGTTTCCCGCCGTATCGCGACCCAGCAAATCCTGAAACGAGCCGAAATAAACAACCGGTTTTTTTCGGCTGACCTTGCGCGGGTCGCCGTCCGTGTTTCGGGAAAGATACTGCCATCCGTCAAAATCAACATGGGACTCCAAATCCGTCCGCCACGCATCCTCCACGGCGGGTTTAAACGTCACCACGAGAACGCGCCTGGCGTCCATTTTTTTCGCCAACTGATAGGCGGTAAAGGTCTTGCCGAAACGCATCTTCGCGTTCCAGAGGAAGCGCGGAACCGCATTCTTTTCCTCATTCCATATGGAATGGAAATAATCATGCGTCTTATTCACGGCTTCGACCTGTTCGCGGCGCATCGGGAAGGTTTCGTGGTGTGTGCCGGTGAACCGTTCCCCGGTGCGCAACTCAGCGAGAGCGGTCTTTACGTCTTCCACCGAGCAGCGCATCCACTCCAGCTCGGTGTTTTCGAAGCCTTTGGCGACAAGTGCCGCCCGCACTTCGTGGTCGGAAAAGAGGGTGCCATCGTCGCGCTCGGCCAATTCATCCAGCTCGATTGTGTAATTTCGGATCGCGGCGGTTTTAAGCTGCTCGGCCACGCGCTGCTTCACATCGCGCGTCGTCTGCCCCACCTTGAGAAGCCCCTTGTGCGCCTGATCGTCAATCGAATAGGCGTAGATGCGCGGACGGGCCTCCGGCTTCGGCGCCAGAATCTGCTCAATGGGTTTACTCATTTGGCTCGCCCTCGTCATGATTTTCCAGCGCAGCGAAGGCGTCAAAATCGCTTTGAAAGAGCCGGTCCTGAATCACGACGTCGCTTTTCAGAATCTTGCCGGCGGTGGCTTTGGCCCAGGTGGTCAAGCCCATCCGTTCTTTCGTGTGATTTGCCCGCCTGAAGATCAACTCGGCGGCGGTATGACCGTGAACGGCGTAGTGCATCTTATTCTGCACCTTGGCAAAAAACGCCTGCGTGATGGATGCGTCCTTGTCGTAATCCATCGCCGTGGAATAGATGTCGGCGATCTTCTGATAAAAGCGCCGCTCGGACAGGCGGATTTCCCGGATTTCCTCCAGCAGGCGTTCGAAGTAGTCCTCGTCAAGAAACGCCCCGTTTTCCATGCGCTTCCGATCCAGCACATAGCCCCGGAGCGTATAGTCCCGCAAAACCCCTGTGGCCCACTGCCGGAAGGCCGTGGCGCGCTTGGAGTTTACACGGTAGCCGACGGCGATGATTGCATCCAGATTGTAGTGCTTGATCCGGTAGTTTTTGCCGTCGGCGGCAGTTGCTAAGAAAACCTTAGCAACTGAATCTTCCGCCAATTCCTTCCCAGCGAAGATGTTTTTGAGATGCATCAGCACGTTTTCCGGCGTCGTCTCAAAAAGAAGCCCCATGTTTTTCTGCGACAGCCAGATTGTCCCGTCCTGCACCCGCACCTCCACGCCGTCGCCGCCGGTCTGACAGGCAAAGGTCAAAAACTCCGCCGTGCTGTTGCGGATGCGCACGCTGTTCGGTGATTTCTTTTTCGGCATGGGCATTCCCTCTCTATGGCTTCAATTTCAGAGTTTGCTCGAAGGGCTTAATCATCCAAAAAACTCCCCTGTATTTCCATCGGGCGGATCACCGTTTCGATGTAACCGATCTCTTCCTTGGTGAGCTTGTATTTCTTATAGAGCTGTTCATCCGTCCACTCGCGATCCCATGATTGTTGAGGAACCCATGTATACATCGGACGGAGCGCATCTTGCGTGATTTTACGCAATGAAACCATGTGCCTAAAAAATTTGGTTCGGTAATAGGATTCGACGCTTTGCGCCTCTTCTTCACTGTCCACGCAGAAGGCAAGAAATGTCTGGGTAGCAACAGATGGAGGCGAACTCAACCAAGGTTTTCCGAGCACGGAGTCGGGAATTTTCTGTCCACCATCAGAGCCTGCCTTCGGGACAAGAACTTTCCACTTGTCGATGAGGTGAGCGTTTTTCTTTATCAAATCACGCGGGACAAACCCGACATCACGCTTGCCGCGGTGAACGTAATGCAATGCAATATCGCCTGATTTATTTTTCTTTCGGAACGCGTCAAAATTGGTTGCGATTCCGAAAGGGGTGTCGGCGGTTAGAATTTCAGTAATAGATTTTTCGCCAGCTTTTAACACCTTGCGCAAAATGCCAACAGCGCGGGGGTCACGCACAAAAACATCGAACTCATCCAGTTGACGCGAAGAGGATGTCGTCTCATCACCACGAACCACTGTTACATCACATTCTCCATTATAGGCATCTGACCAGAGAAAATAGCAAATGCCGCCCTTGACCTCCACATTCGGAAAAACCTCTCTGGAGACGGGAAAATCGACCAGAGCTTTAAGATTGCGGGAACTGAGCATCTCCTTGCGGAACTCCCCAAGGCCACGGCCACCCGCGAGCCAGCGGGAGGGGATCACCATCGACAGATATTTGGGCTCCAGCTTTTTGGCCTGCTCCACGAACAGGTGATAGATGGAAGAGTCGCTTGATCCTCCGGCGCCGCCTTTCATCTGATACGGCGGGTTTCCGATGATTACGTCGAACTGCATAGTGTCTTCTCCAAACAACCCGGCGACCCGAGTCTTTATGTCGTCAGTATGAATAAAGGCATAGGCATGAGTTTCGAGGCCGTCTTCGCGGTCAAAGATCGCTTTGGGTGCGCCACAATATTTGCACTTGTTTCCCTCCCAGGTGTGCTCCAGCCGCTCAAACCACACATTGCCGGCTTCGTCATCAAAGCCGCTTGCGATAGAGTGTTCGCCGTTGGCGTGCTTCGAGCAATAAAGGCTGCGCCGCGCCAGCAGGCTGGTGATCTGCGTGATGGCAATGCCGTACACCTGTTTCGTCAGGATGTGGTCAACCCGTTTTCCAAGGTCTGGAATTTCTTTTTCCAATCCCTGGACAAGACGGCGGGTGATTTCGCGCAGGAATACGCCCGATTTTGTAAACGGGTCGAGAAACTTTACCGACGAGTCCGCCCAGATATTCGCGCCGTCGTTATCGGCGGCCCACGCTTCGGCCAGCGTGTCGAGCATCCGGTTGGCAAACTCCGGCGGCGTAAACACCTCGTCATTTGAGAGATTGGCAATGCACGTCAGAATGTCCGGGTTGCGGTTGCGCAACGTGAAACCGGCCTGATGGATCATGCGCAGCCTCCTTTCGTTTCATCCACAAATTGCACCGATTTACGCCGATTTGATTTCCGTACTGTTCCTGATTCCTCTGAATGCAATAATCTGCGTCCCTCTGCGTAATCTGCGGATGCTTCCGAAGATATTTTATCCGCAGATTGTGCCGATTCGCGCAGATTGAAGACGAGGCGTTTGTGTTGAAGGCTGGGTGTGCCGAAGTTGAGCAAAAGTCCACGTTGAAGCCCCGTTGCCTGGAGGTAGTTAATGACCTGTGCTTCTTCCACACCGGTCAGTCTCTGCAATGCCTTCAATTCGACAATGACTTCTCCAAAGCAGACGAAATCGGCCCGACAGACCGCTTCAAGAAAGCCGTGCCCCAGCTCGCGGTGAACCGCCATTGCGGCACCAATAATGGCGTATGTCTGTTTATCCGTTTTTTCAAAATCTGCGCCCATCTGAGACACGAAGTGAGGCTGGCTCGAAGAGACGGCAGCGAAGCGGCAAAACTGCGGATTCATTCAGGAAGTCCTCCGTTTTCTGCCAGTTCACGGATCGTCATCGGCGGATAGGTTTTGGACGGCGTGAACAGTTCATGCCTTCCGAGATGAGAGAAAAGCGAGTCCTCCGCGCTGAAGGATGATGAAAGGGTCAGAGAGTCCAGGCGAAAGTCGCGCCGCTGGAACTTTCCCTTACCCAGATAACCCCACTCGGCAAAGGTGATTGCCTGATCATCACGGGTACGCATTTTGAGCGCATCGCCACAAACAAGGTTTTGCGACAGCACGTAGAATGCAGCTCGATAGAGGTCGTCTGATTCATCCACATTCAGATACCCGGCGAGAATCTCCAGCATGTTTGCGCGACACTCGGCAATATTGTCCGGCAGCAATTCGATGCCGTAGATGCACATCAAGGCGAGCAACGCATAATGACGCCGCTCGAAGTCGGATTGGCCATACCTGAGCTCCACCGCGGCGAGTTTGCGCTGCAATACTTTCACGAGAAAGTTTCCGCTCCCACAGGCCGGTTCCAGAAACCGGGAATCAATCCGCTCCGCCTCATCCTTCACCAGATCGAGCATCGCCTCGACCATCCATGCGGGAGTGAACACCTCCCCGTGATCGGCAACCCGTTCTTTCGACTTGATTTGATTCGTGCTCATAGATGACCGGAAATTAATCCTCCTCCAACGGCTCCGGGACATAGACGCGCTTGAGCGGATTGTTTTGGTTACGGGCGGTGTTCCGCGCCTGACTTGTATAGGTGCCCAGGGTAATAAACAGTCCGTGCTCAGACAGGTCGAGTTTTCCGATGAGCTGCGAGACGGTCGGATCGCCGGTGCTGCCTTCCGTGCTTTTGACCTGCACTTTGACAATCGGCGGTTCAAAGCCCAACTCGTCGCGGTGGGCGATAATGCCGATGCCGCCGTCCGGTCCCGGCGGAACAATGCGGGCTTTAAATGCACGGTCCGGAGAAAGCGGAGTCAGGTCGCCCATCTCAACCCACCCAGGGGCCATTGGGTTCTTTTTCAGGAAAATGGAATCCGCCTCGCCTGTCCGCCCGCCATGAATTCCCCAAATGGTTCTGCTGCTATAATCTTCTGCTGGCATACGTGATCTACTTCCTCAAGCCCTGACGGGTGCGATTTTCCAATGATCGGAGACTTTGTACACCTTTTTTTCAACCCTTGGAAACTTTTCTTCCCAGGATGCTGTTCCCGTTGGTCATTGTCGCATACTTTGTGCGCCCTCTTCGCGGGGAGTGGAATCCTTTAATAGTGGCATTCTACATGCAGTCGCCCTGACGCATGGCCATGCACGGTGGTTTTTATTTTTAACGGGCACCCGGCAAACGGGTTGCGAATAATGCCGCAGTCGTGGCCGATGCAGTCATAAATGCCTTTCAGCAGGTGCAGCTTGTCATTGTAGGTTGCAGCAGCATAGCCATTGAGGGAGCGAAGCCATTCCTGGGCGATTCTCGTAAGACGCAGAACCGTTGATGGTAAAGCGGCCATACCACCACGTGGAACGCCAAGCCCCATTCAGCTCTCTGAATGTACCTCCCTGCTGTGCAGCCAGTTGCTTTGTTTTGCTCTATGCGGGAAGATCAAACGGGCATTCCCGTAGTTTCCCATGCAGTCCGGCAGCGAAGGGATATAAAGGAAAACATCATCTCGATGGAAGGTCCTGTTAATCAGCAGATTAAGTGGTCGGGGTGACTGGATTCGAACCAGCGACTTCTACGTCCCGAACGTAGCGCTCTACCAGACTGAGCCACACCCCGAATAAAAGGCAAGATGGGACATGATACTAGGCTTCGTCTTTTTGACAAGCCCAAGGATCAGATTTATCCTACCCGTTATTCCGCTATCGGTTATAATTGAAAACAGCTGCGACGATTACAAATCTTCATCAAGTTAAAGAAGACGCTGGAATGAAAAAATACCTATTGGCACATGATCTGGGAACCTCCGGAAACAAGGCAACGCTGTTTGATGAGAAGGGGGCGATGATACAGAGCTTTACCTCTGTATATAAGACATCGATATACGGTACCAACCGGGCGGAGCAGGATCCGGAGGACTGGTGGGCAGCGGTCTGCAGGTCTTCCCGGGAGGTGCTGTCCCGGATTGACCCATCGCAACTGGCCGGCGTTGCATTCAGCGGACAGATGATGGCCTGTCTCTGCGTGGACTCTTCCGGAGTCCCGCTGCATAAAGCGATGATTTACTGCGATCAGCGGAGTGAAAAACAGGAAAAAGAACTGATTGAAACGGTGGGCAGGGAAAAGGTGTACCGGATCACCGGACACCGGCCAAGCGCCTCTTACACGCTGGCCAAGCTGATGTGGATCCGCGAAAACAATCCGGATATCTATGCAAAAACATACAAAGTTCTTCAAGCCAAGGACTATATGAACTTCCGGCTTACCGGAAATTATTATACCGATTACAATGATGCATCGGGCACCAATGCCTTTGATCTCCGGGCACTGAACTGGTCCGCAGAGATCCTCGATGCCGTGAAGATCAATCCGGCGCTCTTTCCTGAAGCGGTTCCTTCCGTTACCCGTATCGGCACGGTCCATCGCCAGGCACGCCTTGAAACAGGAATTCCGGAGGGCACTCCTGTAGTGGCCGGCGCCGGAGACGGAGGATGCGCCACGCTGGGAGCAGGATCCGTTTCTCGCGGCAACCCTTACTGTTATATGGGGTCCTCCTCCTGGGTTTCCATCACTTCCGATATTCCGCTGTTTGATGAGGAAATGAGAACGTTTACGTGGGCGCATCCCATCGAAGGCTTGTACCAGCCCTGCGCAACGATGCAGACTGCCGGCAGTTCGTTTACCTGGTTCAGTTCCGTCTTTCAGAGAAATGCCGATGCAAAAAGTCTGGAGGAGATTAATGCCGGCGCGGCAGCTTCCGTTCCAGGGGCCAACGGAGTTCTGTTTCTCCCCTATCTGCTGGGGGAACGCTCGCCCTGGTGGGATATTCATGCCAAAGCGGGATTTATAGGAATGACGATGAACACCACCTGGAATGATATCTGCCGGGCGGTTATCGAAGGAGTTGCCATCAACCTCAATATATCCCTGTCCATTATGCTGAGGGAAATCGATGATCGAACCGTCAGCTTTATCGGCGGCGGTGCCCAGGGAATGATATGGCGAAAGATTTTCGCGGATGTGTTCGGATGCCGATTGAGAATCCCTGCACTGCTTACCGAAGCGACCAGCATGGGCGCCGCCCTGCTGGGAGGAGTGGGGACCGGAGTTTATTCCGATTTTTCCATGGTGGAAGCGATGAATCCGACGAGCGGGTTCACGGACCCTGCCGCTGATCTGCGGGAAATCTATCAGCAAAAAACGCAGCTTTTCATGCGGGCGTATAAAGGGCTGGCGGATGTTTTCGCCACTCTGGACAAGGTGTAGATCATGCTGTGCCGCGGATTCCAAAACGGCAGATCAGAATAATCGGCATAACAGATCAGACATCAGCGCATGGGTGTTTCCAAGGATTGGAAAAAACGGTTTCATTTTTTCCAATGTCTGGATAAAGGGTCCTTCAGTGACCTCTTCTCCGCAGTTCGCATACAGCGAAAGAAGGCTTTCCTGAGTGGTTTCCAGATGGAACTGAAGTGCCAGGACGTCGTTTTTGTAAATAAACGCCTGATTTCTGCAGGCTTTACTCGCCGCCAGACGCATCGCCCCGTCGGGAATACCGAATGTATCGCCGTGCCAGTGAAAGGCCGTAAATTCAGTGGGAAGGTTCCACTGGCTGGACACTTTTTCCCCGGTTATCGGGAAAAAACCGATCTCGGACTGTTCGTTTTTCCAAACTCCGGAACCGAGCCCCTCGGCAATGAGCTGCGCCCCGAGGCAGATGCCGAGCACGGGTTTGTCCTGAACGATGACGTCTTTGATGA
This sequence comes from Verrucomicrobiota bacterium, assembly GCA_030153935.1. GTDB lineage: Bacteria > Verrucomicrobiota > Kiritimatiellia > Kiritimatiellales > Tichowtungiaceae > Tichowtungia. Next base: position 11,372 of record JASKKX010000019.1, read on the forward strand.
AGGCTTTTTCATCCGCCAGCCACGGATAGATGTCTTCATCATAAACGCCCATCGGACCGCCCATGACAATTAAACCGTCCACTGCTTTCGTATCAGGAAGCCGGTCTCCGGCCCGGAACCGCGTGCGGGAAACCTCGTGGTTTTTTTCTGCCAGCCACGGCTCAATGCAACCGAGTCCTTCAAATGAAACATGCTGCAGCCAGTGAATTTTCATGCTTCCGAGCGAATCATAATCAGCAGCATTTTAAAAGGCGCTTCCGCGGCCTGCACGTCGTGCGGAACATGGGCGGGCAGGATGATCATTTCGCCGGCCTTAACCGTTTGCGGCTCGCCGGCAATAATGAACACGCCTTCGCCTTCAACGACTTCCGCAACGGCATCGAACGGCGATGTATGCTCGCTGAGTCCCTGCCCCTGATCAAAAGAAAAGAGGGTGATATTACCGGTTTCTTTCTTGAGCAGCGTGCGGCTGACAACCGCGCCGTCAGCATAGTCCACCAGTGTTTTCAGATTGAGTGCTTTGCCTTTCAGATCGTCCATTTCATCCCTCCAGCGTTTTGATTTCGCGCAGTTCTCCATCCAGTCCGATCGTCGCCTCTTCCACCGCCAGATCGGTTCGCCCGCTCCGCCGTACAGCCTCTTTCACCATCAGAGTCAGTCCGCCGCAGCACGGAACTTCCATCCGCACAATGATTACTTTCGGAATGCCGTTGGCTTGCAGAATTCCGGTGAGTTTTTCAACATAACCTTCCGTCCTGTCGAGTTTCGGGCAGGCAATGGCGATGGCGCGCCCGCGGATAAAGCGCCAGTTAACATCCGGGGATGCCGACGGCGAACAGGTACTGAGAACAACCAGTTCACGATTCTTAAAGAACGGAGCCTCCGCCGGCACCAGATGCAGCTGGGTCGGCCACTGGTTCAGTTCGGACGAGATCACCTGTCCGGAAACCGCCGGAGCCGTCTTCGCAGCAGGCGGTTTTTTGCCGCCGAACCGAAGCTGCATTCCGGGACAGCCGCCGGCAGGCGGACGTTTCGACTTCTGCAAATGCTCTTCAACGGCTGCTTCGTCGAATTCAGCCGACTCGCGTTCAATGATCGTCAGCGCACCGGTCGGACACTCTCCGATACAGGCTCCCAGTCCATCGCAGAAAACCTCATTCACCAGTTTCGCCTTGCCGTTCACAATCTGCAGAGCCCCCTCGGCGCAACCGGTCACACACGCTCCGCATCCGTTGCATTTTTCTTCATCAATTTCGATAATTTTGCGTTTCATTACGTTTCTCCATGTATTGGGGAACACGTTACCGGATCCAAAAAATCCGGCATTGATCCGGATCAACTTTTACTTGAATTGGAAAATCAGATGCAGATCATCCGATCCTGGGTACTGCCGATAAGTCGGGAACCTGCGCAGCAGATCGGCCCGCCGGTTGCACACCGACAGCGGCTATTCTGCAACCTGAGGATTTGCAAAAAACTGCGGGGACTCGCCATGGAGGTATTTCAGCAGATCCTTCCTCAGGAGATCCGGTACATTCCAGTAGGAGCCTCTCGTATCCCCTGCCCTGTGGTTCGTTAAGGTGAGGTTTTCCAGTTCGACCAGCGGATTTCCTTCGGGCAAAGGTTCCACATCAAAAACATCAATTGCGGCTCCCTGTATCGATTTTGCTCTGAGAGCATGTATCAGAGCTTCCATATCGACCAGCCCCGACCGGGCGGTATTAATGAAATAGGTCGAACTCTTCATCATCGCGAATTCCCGCGGCCCGATCATCCTGCGGTTCTGCGGGGTAAGCTTGACATGCAGGGAGACGATATCCGCTTCCTGCAAGAGGGACTCGAGCGATAAAGGAATATATCCATCACGGATAATGATTTCATCCGCGACAAAAGGATCACAGACCATGATCGTGGTTTCAAAAGATTTAAGTTTCCGGGCGACCAGCCGGCCGTTCTGCCCATAGCCGATTATTCCGATTTTCAGTTCGTTCAGCTCGGGAATATACGCGGAGTTCGGATAGAATTCCTGCCAGACTCCCTGTTTCAGCGCACAGTGAGAGCGGGCGATATTGCGGGTCTCGGCCAGCATCAGGCCGATTGTATATTCCGCCACAGCCTGGGCATTGTGGTTCGGTGCGTGAATCACCGGAATCTTCCTGCGCGTCGCTTCGTCGATATCAATGTTTTCCAGTCCGCCACGGGCGGAAAGAATGATTTTCAGTTTTTCCGCCCGATCCAGAATCTCTTTATTTACGGGGCATATATGGACAACCAGAATTTCTGCATCCCGGACAAGCGCGGGCAGATCGGCAGGATAAGGAACCCCTGATGGACCATGTTGTTCAAGCTGTCGCCAGACATTCCGGATTTCTGCTCTGGTCTTAACGACAAAATCGGTTTTTACAGATGAATCGACAACTGTTTCAATTTCCTCCCCTGTAAAAATTTTTTCTGAAATTTCTGTTGGAAGCAGATAATCTCCGACGACCGCACCTTTCATTATGATATCTCTCCATTCATTCAACACGTCGGCCAGGCGTAAAATTCAGCCGGGGAACCGTGCTGCCTTATTGCGGCTCCGGTCGGCCGCAAGTTCCATGCGAATACTGATAAAAGTTTCCCGATTCGATTCATCCGCCGTGTTGCTGACACTAGCTCTTATTGGCAAATAAAAGTCATTTAATTTGCCCCGGATGATTTTATAGATTACGAAGAAGTGAATTGATTTCCCTGACCGATCATATACGGAACGAGGTGTGATGTGATTCGATGTGAATTGGATCCCGGTTTCCTGCCCGCTGTGCAGTGGAACCGGGCCTATGAGGCGGCAGTGAATGCCTCAGCGGAATCCGGAAGCGTGTCCATCGGACTGTGGCGGCAGAATCAGCCGATAGCGCGGCGCGAACTGCAGATTCTGCCGGAAAGAGATTCGGCCCGTAATTTTCAATATATCGAGCGACTGCTTAAATTTATGCTGTGGGCGTACGGCGGAAACCGTATCCTTTTCTCGGGACCGGACTGTCTGTTACAGCGTTTAAAGCATTATTATGCAGAAACATCTGCCGGTCGTTTTGATTCGGAAACGGTCGGCAGAAAAATTTTCGGATCACCGATTCAGATTGAAAAAAGAACCGCCGCTGAAATTCCCGAGCCGGACCGGCAGGAAAACCGGATCGGCGGGCATCTGGAGGGATGCCGGATCGGATTTGACCTGGGCGGCAGCGACCGCAAGTGCGCGGCGCTGATGGACGGCGAAGTGGTTTTTTCAGAAGAGGTCAAATGGGATCCGTATTTCCAGAGCAATCCGCAGTATCATTACGATGGAATTATGGACTCTCTCCGCAGGGCGGCAGCTCATCTGCCGCGGGTTGATGCCATCGGCGGCAGCGCAGCCGGCGTTTATGTGAACAATGAAGTCCGGGTTTCATCGCTTTTCCGCGGAGTAAGTCCGAGGGACTTTGAGTCCTCTGTCCGCCGGATTTTTCATCGGCTGAAGGCGGAATGGAATCATGTCCCGTTCGAAGTTGTGAATGACGGGGAAGTCACCGCACTGGCCGGAGCCATGTCACTGAACGATCATGCGATCCTGGGCGTTTCAATGGGAACCAGCATGGCCGCGGGCTACGTTACACCGGAAGGAACCCTGACATCCCAGCTGAATGAACTGGCATTTGTTCCGGTGGATTACCGTGCAGACGGACCGGTGGATGAATGGTCCGGGGACCGGGGATGCGGCGTGCAGTTTTTTTCCCAGCAGGGTGCGGCCCGGCTGGCCGCGGCGGCAGGTCTGACATTTCCGCAGGAGGTTCCCCTCGCCGAGCGGCTGCTGGACATCCAGCGGCGGATGGCCGCCGGTGACCGGCGGGCCCGGCGGATTTACGAAACGATCGGGATCTGTTTCGGTTATGCCGTTGCCCGTTTTGCTGAGTTTTACGACTTCCGGAATCTGCTGCTCCTGGGGCGGGTGCTCAGCGGAAGCGGGGGGCAGGTGATCATTGAGAACACGGAAAAGGTGCTGCAGACAGAGTTTCCTGAACTGGCGGAAAAGATTAAGATCAGAACACTGGACGAACAGGGGAAACGCCACGGACAGGCCGTAGCCGCCGCCGGCCTTCCGTCGCTTTCTGAAAAAAGTTCTGGCAAATAAACGGAGGTTGGAGCATGAAAAAGATGAACACCTACCTGGAGTATGTTGAGGCTTTAGAACAATTGGTAAAGGCAGGAAAAGAGATTGTTCCGGGCCGGGCTCCGGCCTGTAAAAAAACAGCGATCTCCTGCGACGCGCCGAACGTACTGCTTTTTTCGCCGCACCCGGACGATGAATGCATCACCGGAGCTCTGCCGCTACGCCTTATGCGCGAAACCGGGATGAAAATCATCAACGTGCCGGTGACCTTCGGCAGCAACGCGGACCGCCGGCCGGAACGCGCCGCGGAGCTGAAAAACGCCTGCGGCTTCCTTGGCTGGGAAATTTTTCAGAGGACGGAAGAGACGGATGCGGCATCGCCTTCGCATTTCCGGATGCTGACAAAGGCGGACGTGATTAAACTGCTGAAAACAATACGCCCTGCGGCCCTCTTTATGCCGCATTCCAAAGACTGGAACTCCCGCCATATCGACACCCATTTTCTGGTCAGAAACGCGCTGACGGAAATGGATGTTTCCTTTTCCTGCACCGTGATCGAAACCGAATTCTGGGGTGCGATGAGCGATCCGAATCTGATGATCGAAGCAGACGCCGAACTGCTGGCTGATTTGGTTACGGCGGTTTCATTTCACGTCAGGGAGGTTGAACGCAATCCTTTTCATCTTTTACTGCCGGCATGGATGCAGGACAATGTACGTCGCGGCAGCGAGCTGGTCGGGGGGCAGGGCGAAGCCGCACCGGATTTCTCGTTTGCAACGCTCTACCGCCTGAGCCGCTGGGAAAACGGGACTCTGCTCAACCGGGCCGAGGGAAACCGGATCGTATCAATCAGTGATCCGTTAACGGATTTATTTCAGGGGGAAGGTCATGGAAATTATTATTAACAAAGACGCACCGTCCGGCAGTCATGCAGCAGCCAGGGTGGTGGCAAAGCTGATCCGCGAAAAACCGGATGCGGTGCTGGGTCTGGCAACCGGCAGCACCCCGCTGATCCTGTATCAGGAGCTGATTCGAATGCATCGGGACGAAGGACTGGATTTCAGCGCGGTCACCACCTTTAATCTGGATGAATACGTCAAGGTTCCGCCGGACAACGAGCAGTCTTATTCGTACTTCATGTGGGAAAACCTGTTCAGCCAGATCAACATCAATCCGGAAAATGTCCATATCCCGAATGGAATGGCCACAGACATTCCAGCCTCCTGCGCGGCTTACGAGCAGGCGATTGTTCAGGCGGGAGGAATCGATCTGCAGGTGCTCGGTATCGGATCCGACGGACATGTCGGCTTTAATGAACCCACCTCGTCATTCGCTTCCCGCACCCGGATCAAAACGCTGACCCGTCAGACAGTAAAGGATAACGCCCGCTTTTTCGGCGGGGATGAATCACAGGTCCCGCATCACTGCATCACAATGGGGATCGGCACGATCATGGATGCCCGCATGAATCTGGTCCTTGCTTTCGGGGCAAATAAATCCCGGGCGGTCGCCGCAACCATTGAAGGACCGGTGGCGGCAGTCATCCCCGCATCCATTCTGCAGCATCATCCATGCACCAGGATTTTTGTGGATGAACCGGCTGCCGCGCATCTCAAGCTTGCGGACTACTATCGCTGGGTATACGACAACAAGCCGGCATGGCAACGGGTTTAGAGACCTGTTTCAACCTATTTACCTGAAATCACGCCCTCCTCCGGCAACTCCGTTTGCATTTCATCGTTTCATAATTTCCGTTGAAACCTGATTTCAAATTTTCCGGCAAACAGAAAAATTTTTTATAGCGTTCACGATCCTCTCCCCGCATTATAACGGGCCGTTTACAGGCCCGGGTGGCGGAATCGGTAGACGCAAGGGACTTAAAATCCCTTGCCCTTTGGGGCGTGCGGGTTCGAGTCCCGCCCCGGGCACCATATGCAGGAGATCATCATGGATGTTGAAAAACTGACCGCCGACCCGGCCGAGCAGAGACTGATTGCCGAACTGCTCCAGGCCGGGCAGGAACACCTTTTCGCAGACTGGGACCCGCCCGGAACCAATGAAGAGGCCAAAGCCGCTTTCCGCGAAAGCCTCATGCACATCAACCGCGCCTATCCGGACGGTCTGCTGGGTTATATCGCCAAAGCCCGGAAATTTCTGAGCGAAGTCAGGGAGGGGGAAAACCCTTTTGAAGGGTTCGAACCGCACCAGCCGGACAAGGTGGATCTGACCCGTTTCGATGCCGACTATGACCGGTACGAAGCCCTGGGAAAAAGTCATTTTGAAAAAACCGCCGTGGTTCTCGTTGCCGGCGGACTGGGCGAACGGCTCGGTTATTCCGGCATCAAACTCGACATCCCGGTTGAAGTGACCGAAACCGTCTCCTATCTCGCGCACTATGCCGCCTGCCTCAAGGCCATGGAAACGCGGATGAATACTCCGCATCCGGTACCCTTCATCATCATGACGTCCGCCGATACCCACGCCAAAACCGTCGCTTCGCTGGAGGCCAACAGCCGGTTCGGCCTGAAAGAGGAACAGATTCATATTCTCAAACAGGAACCGGTTCCGGCCATTGCCGATAATGACGGACATCTGGCTTTGAAAGAAAAATACAAACTGATTCTCAAGCCGCACGGCCACGGCGATATTCATATGCTGCTGCACAGCAGCGGACTCGCTGCAGAATTGGAAAAACAGGGGATCGAACATCTCGTGTTCATTCAGGACACCAACGGACAGGTGTTCAACGCCATACCGGCGGCGCTGGGCGTCTCAGTCGAAAAGGGATTCGATTTCAACTCCCTCGGGGTCAACCGCATTCCCGGAGAAGCCGTCGGCGGGCTGGCCCGACTGGTCAAAGGAGACCGGGAAATGACGCTTAACGTCGAATACCATCAGCTGGATCCCCTGCTCCGCGCCACCGTCAGTCCGGAAGGCGACGTACCGGATGAACAGGGGTTCTCCATGTTCCCCGGCAATATCAATGTACTGCTCATCCGACTGGCCCCTTATGTGAAAATTCTCGAACGCACCCGCGGAGTCATTGCTGAATTCATCAATCCCAAATATACCGACGAAACGAAAACGACCTTCAAAAAACCCACCCGTCTTGAAACCCTGATGCAGGATCTGCCTAAATTCTTCGGACCGGACGAAAAAGTCGGCGTATCCATCTTCGATCGTAAATGGTGTTTTTCAGCCAACAAAAACAACGTCGCCGATGCCGCCGCCAAACATGCGGCAGGCAGTCCTCCGGAATCCGGAGCCACAGCGGAATCCGACTTCTATCTGGCAGGCCGCATGAAACTCGCCGCTGCCGGCATGGAAGTGACCCCCGCCGAAGAGCAACTGATTCTCGGCATTCCCTTCACCCCCGGTCCACGCGTCCTGCTGCGTCCTTCGTTCGCCACGACACTCGACGAAGTCCGCTCTAAAATTTCCGGCGGCTCCATTTCCGGTGAAGCCACGCTGATTCTCGACGGAAAGGATATTTTCCTGGAAAACGTCGAACTCCCCGGCCCTTCTGCCCTGGTCATCAAAGCCTGTGACGGCGCCAGAGTGACCGTTAAAAACCTCAAAGTGGAAAACGACGGCTTTGAACTGGTGAAGCTGACGGACGAAGAACAGAACAGCACCGCCACTCCCGAATATCTGCGCATCCGCGGCTACCGCATCGAAAACCGCGGCGCAGCGGTTTACGAATTCAACGAGCCGGGCGAGTACACTCTTTAGATCGCGGACCGTTGGGTTTTGAACGGTGAGTCAGCCAAAGTGCATCGCGGACCCGTCGCGAAAGAGGCTTCGCCCGGGTGAAAATTTGAGGTGTTATTTTTTCCAGAGTCTGGAAAACTGAAGAGATGCAATTCAAGGGGAACACGGATAAAAGCAGCGCGCGCTACTGGAATGACCTGGCGGAGCTGTATCAGCGGGAGACACGGATTTCAACCGATGATTTTCATTACGGTCCGCTGCTGCCGGGCGACTCGGTTCTGAAACTGCTGCCCTCTGTGCCACAACGCAGCTGCCTGGAAATCGGCTGCGGCGCAGGGCAGAATTCCGTTTTTCTCGCGAAACAAGGCGCGCACTGCACTGCTATTGATATTTCAGAAGAGCAGCTCGCGCACGGCCGCAAAATCGCCGCGGCCGAAAAGACCTCTGTCGATTTCCGCTGTATTTCAATGGATGCCATGGGCGATCCCGGCCGGTTTGACCTGATCCACTCGACCTATGCACTGCCCTTTTCCGCCGATCCACAGAAGGTGATCGCCGATGCCGCTGCGATGCTCAACCCCGGCGGAACATTTTTGCTAAGCGTCGGTCATCCGCTCTACGCCGGCGAATGGCTGGAAATCGGTGACGGCGAAGAAGGACTCTTTCTGCCCAACTATTTTGAGCCGGAACCGGATGTGCGTATGTCGCTTGATGACCGGACGATGAGTGCCGCGCAATACTGGCCGGTGTCAACTGTCGCCGAATGGATCCACGATGCAGGAATGGTGATTCAGCGGCTGCTTGAGCCGGCGCCGATGCCGATTCCCGAGATGAGCGAAACTGAAATCCGGGCCAAAGTCCCCTACGAGGGCGCCGGCTGGCGCGAGCTGTACCCGAATCTGGCCCGTGTGCCGGTTGTCGTGATTTTCAAATGCAGATGCGCTTAATTTGCTTCAAAATGGTGTGTGTGTCCCTATAATCGCCGAAATGGCAAAAAAATCTACGCAATCTCAACCGGTTCGTTCGCCGCGCCGCGAAGCAGTCGGCGTCATCCTGTTGGCTCTCTGTCTGCTCAGTTTTCTCTGTGTCTTTTCCTTTAATGCAGAGGATATCGGTCTTCTGCATAATCCGCCCGCATCGCCGCCGCATAATCTGGTCGGTCCGTTCGGCGCCTGGTTCGCCTTCATCGGTTTTCTGGTTTTCGGAATCGGCGGCTATCTGGTGCCCTTCATTCTGCTGATGGGCGGCCTGCTGATGACACTTCGTTCGTACGAGCGCATCTGGCCGGTCTGGCTCTGGCTGACGGTTGCGGTTATTTCGCTCTCCGGCCTTTGTGAATATCAGTCCGGACTCTGGGGCAACCTGACTGCGTGGCTCGATGTGGGCAGCCCCGGGGGCCTGATCGGACAGCTGCTGGCCATTCGCACACTGGGACGCCTGATCGGCCACACGGGAGCCGGCATTGTTTTTGTTACCGTGCTCATTCTGGCTCTGCTTCAGCTGACCGGCATGCATCCGTTTACTCCGTTTTTCTTCATCCGGGATAAAATCCGTGACCTGCGTGCGGCCCGGAAAGAGAAGCGGGAATCCGCGCCCGCAGCGCAACCGGCCCGGCGCGTGAAACCGAAGAAGGAAAAGCGTAAAAAGGAGGTTCTTCCGGAAGAAAACGCAACGCCTGCCGCTGGACTCTTTACCCCGCCTGTACAGCCGAAGCCACGGCCGGTCAAAGCGAAACCGGCAGCGCCGCGATCATCTGATGGGTTACCCCGCGATTCTGTAAATATCGCTCCGGGTGTAGATGAGTCGGGCTACCAGCTTCCGCCGATCACCATTCTCGATGAACTCCCCTCCCTCGAAGCGCGTTCTTCGAAGGAAAATACCGGAGAAAAGGCCCGTATTTTACAGGCAACCCTCGAAGAATTCGGTGTCGAAGGCCAAGTGACCCATGTCGAAACCGGCCCGACGGTTACGTCCTATGAAATCACTCCCGCCCCGGGAGTGCGCGTCGAACGGATTTCCGCGCTCGAACGCAATATCGCATTGGCCCTCCGCGCGCAGAGCATCCGTATTCAGGCCCCGATTCCCGGCAAAGGCGTCGTCGGCATTGAAGTGCCCAATACCAAGGGTTCACTCGTTTACCTGCGTGAACTGGCGGAACACCCTGCGTTTCATGATCCTGAAATCGCCCTGCCGCTGGCGCTCGGCAAAGATGTCAGCGGACGGATGGTGGTCGGCGATCTCTCCGCCATGCCGCATCTGCTCATCGCCGGGGCAACCGGTGCAGGTAAAACCGTCTGCATGAACTCCCTGCTGACCGGGCTGCTGCTTTCGCGCACGCCGGAGCAGATGCGGCTGATTCTGGTCGACCCGAAAACGTTCGAATTCCAAGCCTATGAAAACCTGAAGCATCTCGTTGTACCGATCATCACCGATGCCAAAAAGGTGGCGCTCGGCCTGCGCTGGGCTATCAAAGAAATGGAAAAACGCTACACGCTCTTTAAAAAAGTGAAGGTGCGCGATATCAAGAGTTTCAACAGCCGTCCGATCGAAAATCAAACCGATTTTTTCGGCCGCACAGATGAAGAAGCCCCTGTACAACAAGAACAACTCCCGACCCGGCTGCCTTATATTGTGATCGTCGTCGATGAGCTGGCCGAACTGATGGGTGTCGCCCAGCAGGAAATCGAACCCTGCATTGTGCGCCTCGCCCAGCTCTCCCGTGCCGCGGGCATTCATATGGTCCTCGCTACACAGCGTCCGTCTGTCAACGTCATCACGGGAACAATTAAAGCCAATATTCCCGGACGGATCGCCTTTCAGGTGGCGCAGGGCAACGACAGCCGCACCATTCTTGATACCATCGGTGCCGAAAAGCTGCTGGGCAAAGGAGACATGCTTTACCTGCCGCCCGGTAAAAACAAACCGATCCGCCTGCAGGGAAGCTGGACAAGTGATAATGAAATGCACCGTGTCACCGATTTCATCCGTAACCAGGGGTCCCCCGAATTCATCACCGAGATCAGGCAGAAGATCGAAAACAACAGACCCGAACTCCCGGAAATGGATGAAAGCGACGACTTGCTGGCAGCCGCCATCGAAGTGATCCGCAGCAGCAAGCGCGCGTCCACTTCTTCGCTGCAGCGCCGCCTGAAGATCGGGTACAACCGCGCCGCCCGGTTGATGGATATCCTCGAGGAAAGAGGAATCATCGGTCCGCCGACTGAAACCGGTCCGCGTGAAATTCTTGTTGACCTCGACGGCGGAATTCCGGAACACGGAGGCAGCGAATCTCTTTCTGAAACAGAAGTTTCCCTGGAATCCGCTGACGATGAAGAGAAGTATAAACCGGAGGAATAAGCCATGGCGACACTCGGACAGCAGTTAAAAGCCGCACGCGAGGCCAAAGGAGTCAGCGAATCTGAAGCCGGAACTGCAACAAAGATTCTGACGAAGCTGATTGTCGACATGGAAGCAGATGATTTCTCCGGCATGGCCGCGCCGACTTACGCCAAAGGATTTATCCGTCTTTACGCCAGATATCTCGGTCTCGATCCCGAGCCGCTCGTCGATGAATATAACGAAAAACATGCACCGGGACGTAAACCGTTTACCAGTGAAGAACGTCAGTTTGCAAAAAGACCTCGCAAACCGGGAGTTCCCTCCATCAACTTCAAGCGGTTTCTGCCCCGCCTGAATCCGAAAATGTGGTTCGGCACACTTTCCAGAGTTTTTTCCAAAGGCGGGAAAAAAATCACGGGCGGTTCATCACATAAAACTATCCGCGCTTTTGCTGTCGGTGCAGCCGTTCTGCTGATCCTGATCGTTCTGATCGTCAGCATCGCCAACTGCGCGCGGCGCTATGGCGCCAAAAAACCTGAACCGGCCGCACAGCAGGCTGAAGCCGCCCGCCGGCTTCTCGACGAACCCCTGCCCGATCTCTATCTTGTTGAACCCAATAAAATTGAAAGCTCGCCATGAATCCACCCAATGCCCTCACTCTCAGTCGATTTGTACTGGCCGCCGTTCTGATGGTCTGCCTGAGTCTCTCCTTTCCCGGCGCTCTGCTGGTCGCTCTGATCGTCTTTATTCTCGCCTCGATCACCGATGCGCTCGACGGGCAGCTTGCCCGCAAGGTTTACGGCTGCACGGACTTCGGCAAACTGATGGACCCGCTGGCCGATAAAGTCCTCACCGCCGCGGCCTTCATTGGTTTCATCGAGCTGCACGCCATGCCCGCCTGGATGGTCACGCTCATTATCTCGCGCGAAATGATGGTCACGGGCCTGCGCCTGCTGGCCGCTGACAAAGGAGTGATCATTGCCGCCGGGATCTGGGGCAAACAGAAAACCATCTGGCAGATGGTCTTCATCATCGCCGTACTGATTGCCGGTATCTTTCAGATCCTTGGAAGATTCAGTACTCCGGTCTGGTGGGCGGGACTCGCTGTAACCGCTCTTACCGTATGGAGCGGAGTTGTCTATTTCCGTGAAAATATATCGCTGATCCGCCATTAAATTGAAAAAATCCAACGATTCCCCACCTTGGCTCCGTCTATGGCAACTGCACGAGAAGAAAGCTGGCAGATCAAACGACGTTCCGATGTCTGCGCCGGAACGAATATGCTTTTTAACGACAATGAAGAGATGATCTCACGGCTGCTGTTCAAAAACGGGGAATACATCCGTGAAGACTACAGCCTCGCCTGGTGGAATGAGCATAATCCCGACCCCGGTCTCAGTTCCTGGAAAAGCACTTTCCACAGGCCGCCGCCAGCGACCGAACCGGTGAAGAAGGAGCGTGCCGAATCGCTGCTGCGCAAGCTGGTTGCCAGAGAAGATGCCGACGACATCAACGCCATCTATATCCTCACCCTCATGCTCGAGCGCAAAAAAATCCTGGTCGAAAAAAGCATTCAGATACGCGAAGACCAGACGAAGGTGCGCGTTTATGAACATAAAAAAAGCGGGGATACTTTTTTGATTGTCGACCCTGAGCTGAAACTGGCTGAAATTGAGAACGTGCAGGAAGAGGTCATTGGACTGCTCGGCGGGAAACCGCCGAAAACCGAAACCGTTGTTCATTTTGAAATGATCCTGCAGACACTGATTGAAAAGCATAAAAAACTCCTTTTTCCAAAACGACCGGTCGGCGGCGAAGAAGGAATTGCGCAGAAACTGGCAGCCTCCTTCTTCGCGCTGCTCGCGGGCAGAAAGAGTCCGTATTGGGAAGAATCAAACAAAGTATTCAATCGCTTTGAAGAGTCCCGAACATGGGGACCGGTGGTTGCCGGCTACCGGGACCTGATTGAGCGGATTCCTCAGGAGGTTCGTTTCCAGGGATTGGAAAAACCGGAACTGAACAGACCGCTTAACCTGTTGTCGTTGAAAGCGCCGAAAGAACTCGATGAGGCCGAAGTGCTTGCCGTCTTTTCTTCGGATGAGCCCCGCGTCACGGAACTTCGTGAAAAGGTCCTCGAGGCCGTCCGCACCGCCGCCTGCGCTGCGCGATAACCGACGTTTATTTCTTCAGTTCAGCATGCATTAACATGCATTAAATAGAGCCGGGCGCAGGCCACAGCGTCGGACAGCGCTTCATGGTGGTTGAGCTCAATATCGAGCCGCCGACAGCAGTCGCTGAGCTTACAGGGATGAAACCCCTTGGCCCGGTAGATCCTCACGGTACACTCCCAGCGATCCGACAAGGCCAGCTCCTCATAATCCAGCCCGTAGTAATTCATCGTATTCCTGAGTACGCTGCGATCAAAGGATTCGTTATGTGCAACCAGTTTCTGCCGGTGCAGTCGCTTCCGGATTTCCGGATAGAGTTCAGCAAATGTCGGAGCGGTCTGGGTGTCCGCCGGATGGATTCCGTGAATGTTACTGTTGCCGAACCAGTACTGATTTCCCGGCGGCTGGATGAGCGAGTAATACGTTTCGCTGATTTCCCCGCCTTTCACCGTCACAATGCCTACCGCGCAGGCACTGTTACGGTATCCCGTCGCTGTTTCAAAATCGATTGCTGTAAAATTCATCATGTAAAAATTTATACCCTCCGAAAGAAATCAAGACCATCCTGTTCGGCAGGTTTCACGCCCTTTGCTGCCACGTCCCGCCAAAAAACTGAATTCAGAGCCCTGGCAGCTCAGTTCAGTTTGAACTCAAACTCAAACGGCAGTTCGACCGGCTCCGGAATCGGCTGCCCGAAATCCCGGCCCGGCAGCGATCCCGTGATCTTTTCCACCGCCCGCCGCAGCAGCGAATGGCCATGTCCCCCCAGTACTCGCGCCTCTGAAATTTTCCCGTCCGTACCGATTTTCACCAGCAGACGGAAGCCGCCCTCATAGCCGGCATTGCGCGCCGAGGGCGGATAATACTTTTCTTTCTCAATCTGCTCCCGAACCCATGCCCGCAGAATGTTCGGAGCAACCGGCTGAATCGTCGGCGCGGAGGCCTCCTGCGTTACCTGAGCCTCCGGCGACCGCGGCTCGGGTTCCGGTTCTGTTCTTGTTTCCGGAAGTTCCTCCTTCGCCATGTCGTTTTTTTCCGGCGGCAGCGGTTCCGGGGCAATCTCTTCAGGTTCCGGTACGGGTTCCGGCTCGATTACAGGCGGCGGTTCCGCCGCCTGTAATTCGATCTGCGCAAAGCTTAAATTCACGGCCGGCGGACTGAAAGCGGGTCGCTCCGCAGAACGGTTCTGAGTCCAGGACCGAATCAAAACACCGGCGGCAATATAGAACAGACTGCTGAGCGCAAGCGCCAGCAGTCTGCTGAGCCGCCGGGCTGTGTTCAGTTTATTCACGGCCGGCGGGAAGTGTAGTGATGGAAATATCCTCGCGGTTCAGCAGGCGTGCCTCGTCCACGACCGACAGGAACGCATCGAACGGAGCGGCACGGTCCACAAACAGATTAATTCCCGGCGCCGGATTTTCCTGAAGCAGCGCGGGAATCTCTGCACGCGACAGCGGCTTACCGTCATGAAAAATCTCACCGTCTGCATTGATCGTAATCACCAGCTGTTTTTTGCGTTCGGAGGAAGCCGACGCAGACGCCGCCTTGGCCAGATTCACCGGCAGAGACGGCCGGATAAACGTGGACGTGACGAAGAAAAAAACCAGCAGAATAAACACCACATCAATCAGCGGTGTCAGATCGATCTCTTCATCAAACTCTTTATCCAGTGAAAAATCTTCGATCATCAAATCAATCCCTGTTTTGCAGAAAAAAGCGAACATCTTCAATGCACCGGATCATCAGTGCGCGGGTGCGCAGGCGGAGCAGGTAATAAAAAACCAGGGTCGGGATCGCAACGGTAAGTCCCATGATCGTTGTGATCAGCGCTTCCCAGATGCCGCCTGCCAGCATGGCATTGTCCACCGCGGACTGCAGAGACATTTCATGAAATACACGTGTAATGCCCAGCACCGTGCCGAGCAGTCCGAGCAGCGGGGAAATCACCGAAATCAGCCGGAGAATGGTCAGCGAAATATAGGTGGAGCTGAAACTGCGCTGAAAAAGATACTGTACCTCGCCCTGAATCTCCGAGCGAAGCGGTTTATGCGCAAGAGTCGTCCAGAGCACTGAACTGAGCGGATTTTTTTGCGACTGCGCCTCTGTCACCGCCGGTTCCGGCTGCCTGAAGGCCTTCAGAAATTTCCGATAGCTGTGCGGTACCCAAGCCAGATAAAAACCACTCGCCAAAAAAAGATAGAGACTGACAAACGAAAGCGCAGCGATTACCGCACCGACCGGGCCGATCTTCTCATAAACAGCTTCAACCATAACATTTCTCCAGAAACCAGAGAATAGGCCTGCGACGGAACCGGTTCAACCCTCTTCAGCAACCGAACGTCAGCAGCGGCTATTCTTCATAGATCATTTTTCTGGTCATGCCGCCGTCCGCAGTGAAATTCTGCCCGGTCACAAATCCGGCGGAAATCAGATACTCCGCCAGTTCGGCGATATCCTGCGGCACGCCGACCCGCCCTGCGGGATGCTGCCGGCAGTCGGCTTCGCTGTGCCGCGCACCTTCGCGTGTTTCAATCCAGCCGGGACTGATACAGTTGACGCGCACATCCGGCCCGAGACTTATCGCCAGTGCGTGCGACAATGCAACCACCCCGCCCTTCGACGCGGCATAGGCTTCACTGTCCGGCTCTGACATAACGGCACGGGTCGACGCGATATTGACAATTGCCCCCTTCGATTGGCGCAGATGCGGAGCGGCATGTTTCGCCATCAAAAAATATCCGGTCAGGTTAATCCCGATCACGCGGTTCCACTCTTCGAGCGGGAGAGCGTCCACGTTGAATTCTCCGATGGTGGAGATACCGGCGTTATTGATCAGTGCGTCAACCCGGCCGAAACGCTCAAGCGTTTCGGCGACAGCTTCCTGCGCCGTGGATTCAAGCGACGTGTCGCCGCGGACAGCATGGAACCGGTCATCGGGCTTCATTTCATGGATATCAACAGCCGTCACATTCCAGCCCCGGGTGAGAAAATGGTTTACACAACCCAGCCCGATGCCCTGCGCTCCGCCTGTAATCAGAATCGTTTTATTTTTCATGGTTATTTTCCTATGCAGAAACGAGAGAAGATATTGTTGAGGAGTTCATTGTGATAGACACGACCGGTAACCTCTCCAAGTGCTTCGAGCGCGGTGCGCAAGTGATCAGCCGCCGGCGCAGCAGCCTCTTCACCGCCGTTGGCGATCCGCTCACGCGCCAGAATCAGTTCGGCCCGGGCGGTTTCGAGCAGATTGCGGTGGCGCTCGGAAATCACCGCATGCACCGGCGCGGTCAGATTGACACCGGCCTCCAGTTTAACGGCAATCGACGCTTTCACAGCATCTACTCCCCCGGCATCGACCAATGAAGTTTCTACAGGCTGGAAATCTGAAATTTCAAATTTGAAACCTGAATGACGGATATCGACTTTATTTAAAACGACAACCGTCCGTTTCGAATTCAGTTTAGCGAGATGTTCCCCATCGTCATGAGAAAACGGCTGCGAACAGTCGATGAGATAAACTGCAATATCGGCAGATGCGGAATGAGCGCGGGCGCGGCGAATGCCTTCCTGCTCAATCAGGCAATCGGTTTCGCGCAGACCCGCTGTGTCGAGTACACGCAGCGGAACCCCGTCGAGAACAAGCGATTCTTCGATGATATCGCGGGTGGTGCCGGGAATATCGGTGACGATAGCGCGATCCTGACCGAGCAGTGCATTGAAGAGCGTCGATTTCCCCGCATTGGGGCGTCCCATAATGACGACGCGCGCACCTTCGCGCAGAAGCCGGCCTTCGTCCCAGGTGGCAAGCAGCTCTTCCAGGGTCTGGAAACTTTCATCCAGTTTTTTTCCAAGGTTTGGAAAAACGTCGTCCGGCAGCTCGTCTTCGATAAAGTCGAGCGTTGTCTCAATGTCGGCAGCCGTTTCGACGAGTCCGTCATACAGCCTGTTGAATTTTTTACTGAGCCCGCCTTCAAGCTGTTCCAACGCAGCGTTGGCCGCGCGGTCGCTTTGTGCATGGATGAGATCGGCAACCGCCTCAGCCTGCACGAGATCCATTTTCCCCTTTAAAAAAGCCCGCTTGGTAAATTCCCCCGGCTCAGCCATTCTCGCGCCGGCCTCCAGGCAGCGGCGCAGGATCTTTTTCAGGACGATGCTGCCGCCGTGTCCCTGAATCTCGATCGTGTCTTCGCCGGTGTAACTGCGCGGCGAACGGAAAATGAGACAGAGCCCCTCGTCGATTACCGTGCCGTCCGCCGCGACGATTTTTCCGAAAAAAAAGGTTCCGCCTTTTGCGGCAGACGGCTTTTCCGGGCCCTGAAAAATTTCGTCAGCAATTCGCCAAACCCCGGACCCGCTGATGCGGACAATGCCGACTCCGCCTTCTCCGGGAGGCGTTGCAATAGCGGCTATGGTGTCCGTTATATTCATCCGTTGATTTTCTAACAGAAGGCGGACGTGAAGGCGAAGAAAATGAGGTTTCTTAAAAAAAGGTCCCATTTGTAAAAAATCAGGGCGGCGGATCAATTCTGAGTCATTCGGCATCCCCAGTTCACAGGCTGTAGTGTCACTGCTTACAATTTTATCCCTGATGATCCTACATATTAATCAGCACGCCGGGCCCTTTTTATTCCTGCACGTGAAGGTTAAAATCAAAAATGAGAAAATTATAATCTTCGATGCGCAGACGGAAAAATTATGAGAGAATATAAATGGACATTGATCGGTCTGATTCTGGCGATGGGCCTATGGGTTCTGAGTGTCCGCTTTCATCTGGATCTCTTCGAAGCATTCATCTCCTATTTGCGGCATCATGAGTACGCAGAAATTGACAAATTCATTCCCCCAATTCTCCTGTTTTGTATTTTTGCAACCATTGATCTGGCTTGTCGGCATCAAAAAATCCGGATCGAGATCGAAAAACTTAAAGTTTACCGGTCCATGCTGAAAGCCATGAATCATATTCTGAATAACTTTCTCCACAAGATGCTTTTGTTTAAGCTGACGGCAGAAGAAACTGAAGGGTTTGATCCTGAAGTGCTGAAGCAATACGATACGATTATTGCTGAAGCCTCGGCTCAGATTAATGCATTGGAAGCCATTGAAAAACCAGCCGAAGAAACCATTCTCAGAACTGTCGAGCCGAAGTCCGGTAACAGCTGATGCAATTCTGACTTGTCTGATAACTGCAGCGCAGGCTAAGCTTCCGGGATGAAAAGATTTTTTTCCCTTCTCGCACTGATCCCGCTCAGTCTATTTGCCGAAAACTCTGTTCCGAACAATATTATTCTCTTTATTGGCGACGGAATGGGTATCCAGCAGGTTACTGCCGGGAAAATCATCAAAGGTTCCCTCGCAATGGAACGTTGTCCGGTAACCGGTCTGGTGACAACCTGGTCGGCAGATCATCTGGTCACCGATTCCGCCGCGAGTGCCACGGCCATGGCCACCGGAGAAAAAACCAATAACGGGATCCTGGGTCTGACCCCGAAAGGCCAGATACTGAAAACCGTGATAGAAATTGCTGAAGACGCCGGAAAATCAAGCGGGGTTGCTGTCACGTGTTCTCTGACGCATGCAACTCCGGCAGGTTTTATTGTTCATGTGCCCAACCGGAAAATGGATCCTGAAATCGCCGAACAGATCGCGTCCAGCGGTGTGGATGTGCTTTTCGGCGGGGGACTGAATTATTTTGAAGCCCATCTGCCGGAGCTGCAGAAAAAAATGCCGGTCGTATTCACTGCAACAGAGTTCCGTGAGCTCGGCACCCCGGAAAAAGCAGCCGCCCTGCTTTATCCTGTCCACCCGCCTTCCGCCGCGCAGCGTGAAATACCCTTGAAAGAGCTGACGCAAAAAGCCATTGAAATTCTTTCTCAGGATGACGATGGATTCTTTCTGCTGGTCGAAGGCTCGCAGATCGACTGGGCCAGCCACAACAATAATTCCACGAACCTCATTTCCGAGGTGGTGGATTTTGATGATGCAGTCGAGGCCGGGATCGATTTTGCTGAAAAAAACGGGAAGACCCTTGTCATTGTCACCGCAGACCACGAAACCGGCGGATTCGCGGTATTGGATGGTTCGCTGCAAGACAAAGCGATCAGTAAGACCGGCTTCGTTTGGGGAAATCATACGGCCTCGATCATTCCGCTGTTTGCCTTCGGTCCCGGCAGCCAGGCCTTCAACGGGATTCACGACAATACCGACATCGGCAAAACCATGATCCGGTTTATCCGATCATCGGAACAATCACACGGAACAGCAGATGATTGACTGCCAGCGCAAAAAGTGCGGCAAGGAAATCGTCGATCACAATTCCCAGGCCGCCCTTCAGGCTCTGGAGCTGCCGGATCGGCGGCGGTTTGGTTATATCAAAAATGCGATGCAGAATAAATCCGCTGAAAATCACCCATGGCACAAACGGCAGTCCAAGATAACAGATCGGCAGTGTCAGATATTCATCCGCCACAATGCAACCGGGATCTTTTCCTTTGCCCAGCAGTTTTTCAGCGGCTCCGCAGACGGGAATCGCCAGCAGCGTCAGGGCAGCGCAGACCCCGATTTGATATCCACAGGATGGAAGCAGCATAACCGCCCACGAAATTGGAATCCCCCACAGCGTTCCAGCGGTACCGGGCATGACCGGGCTGAGCCCAAGCCCGAAGCCGGTGGCGATCGATTTTATCCATTTATTTTTCATTGGGCGCGAAGTGTAGCGTAAGCAGCGAAAGCAATGCAACACAGGCCGTTTCCGTCCGCAGAATACGCGGTCCCATCCCGACGATCTCGAAGCTGTGCGCTTTGAACTGTTCCAGCTCGTAAGGCGTCCAGCCGCCCTCCGGCCCGACCGCCAGCAGAA